>JAIOAS010000040.1 GCA_019873725.1 Chloroflexota bacterium
TTTATGTGCGATTTGCTTTTTGGGAGTCTCAGCATAACATTAAATGTGGGGTTGTCTACTCACCTGTTCTGCTTCGCCTAACCCGTCATTCATACTTTGAAAGAACACTAGGCGCACAGTAAAATTTCCTTATTCCTGTCAGCAGATTAAGCAGATTTAGCAGATTATGCGCTGTAAATCGGTCAAAAATCTGCTTAATCTGCTAAATCTGCTGATGAAAATGGCAATTTTAGTGTGCGGTTAGTATAAAAATTGCGCCGCCCAGGCCCGCGCCGCCACCGCCGCCACCGCCCCAGTTGCCCGCGCCGCCCGCGCTGCCCCGGTCATTGCAATGGCCGCCACCGCCGCCACCGCCGCCAATGCCGCCCGCACCGCCTGCGCCGCCCTGTTCGTTAAAGATAGAGACGGCGCACACGCCGCCCCCGCCCCCACCCCCGCCGGTTCCGCCAACGCCACCGTTGCCGCCAGAGTAGGAAAACGAACGGCCTGACGCCCCACCACCCCCGCCGCCGTTCGCTGCGCCATTCGCGCCGTTTTTTGAGCCGCTGCCGGAGCCGCCGTCGCCACCGCCCGTGCTGCCTGCGCCGCCGCTGTAACCATCGTCGCCGCCGCCACCGCCGCCGCCCGTGGCCTGGCCCGCGCCTCCGGCAGTATTGTAGCCGCCCAGGCCACCTCGACCGGTGAGACCGCCGCCGCCCCCGCCGCCATCACCGGCGTCGCCGCCATTGCCCCCCCATCCCGCCGCCGCCCCCGCCGCCATAGTCAACGTCGGCCGGATAATAGTTATGCCCGTGGCCGCCCGCGCCGCCCAGACCGCCGCCGCCGCCCCCACCCGAGCCGCCGCCCGTAATTGGGTCATTGTTATTGCCAAAGCCGCCCGCGCCACCGATGGCTTCATTCTGCGTCAGCGTGCAGCCGCGCAGGGTCAGCGTCCCACGGTTGAAGATCGCGCCGCCCAGCCCCGCGCCGCCGCCGCTGCCATTGCCGCTGGGGCCGCCGGCGCCGCCCCGCGCCCGTCCGTTACGCAGCGTCAGGTCCACCAGCGTCAGGTTGCCGGCCGGACCGACGTAGACGAGGCGAAAGTCGGGCGCACCGGTATCCCGCGCGATCGTCGCACCCTGGCCGGTGATGGTGATGGGCGTTGTGACGGAGGGCAGACCGTTGGGGCCGTAGTCGTAGTTGTCCACCCCATCGAGGATGTAGGTAGCCCCGGCCTGCAAAAGGATGGTATCACCGCCGCTACCCGCCGGGCACCCGTTGAAGGCTGAATCGGTGTTGGCAGCAGTGATAGCTTCACGTAGCGTGCACAGGCCGTCGTTGGCGACAATGTTGGCCGTACTATTGACAATAATGGTGGTCGCTGCGTTGGCCGAAGTTACCGGCAAAAGAACAACAATCAAGACTATCGCAATGCCCAAGTTGATCAAACGAAAAGGAACGTGCGAAATCACATTGTCGCCCATTGCAGTATCCTCCACAATATTTGAATTTACCGCAAACGCTCTTCAATATTCCAATTTGTCTAGGGATACATAAACTATGAGGGGGGGATCAGCAACGATTGCCCTTATTGTACATCGAAAATGCTATCTTTGCCAGATAGCGCATTCACCGATGGGCATCGCGCACCTCGACAATCGCTCGGGCCGGTCTCCGACCGCGCCCGCTCAACCCATTACCTGCGGTGGCACGGTCAGTGACCGGCCACAGCAATGCAAAGAGAATTTTCAGACGACTGTCTTTTTATTTCCAATAATCTGTCGTATCCCCACCCTTGACCCTACAGTAGACGTGGGTATACTACTTTCAGTTCTTCAATCTGCTGCCCACGCTCAGCGCGGCGGAGAACGAGGCGCTGCCGCTGCTGATTGACGGCAAACGCATCGAGGATCACGCCGAGCGCATCGGCGGGCTGCTGGCGCTGGTCGGCCTGGACGACCGCGCCCAACACCGTCCCGACCAGCTTTCCGGTGGGCAGCAACAGCGCGTCGCCATTGCCCGCGCCCTGGTCACCGAACCCGCCATCGCCCTCGCCGACGAGCCGACCGGCAACCTCTACCGCAAATCGGGCCACGAAGTGCTCGACCTGTTGCGCCGCGCCTGCGATGACAAACAACAAACCGTAGAGCTATAGTCTGACCCAATGGGAGGAAAAATGTACAACACAGTAGCGTTGACATTCAGACGTCAGGTTTACATTGTCATACTCACGTTACTCTCCGGTTGCCTTTTCCTGCTATATCTGACCTTAACCGACTTCAGTTCGACTTCCACTTTGGTCGAAGCTGCTCCCGCCGAGAGCGCAACCATCACGATCAGTCATACCGTTTTGGGGCATACCACTACATACATCGGGGCAACGGAAGCGGGTGGTTTTTGGGTTGAAGACCTCGATGATTTAGGCGTCAACACATACCGGCTATGGACGAAGATGGCTGAACTGGAGTGGTGGGACGATGATGATGCACTGGACGGCCTGTGGGATGACAGCGAAAATGGCGTTCCCACGATCGCTGAGATCAAAGCCGATGCCTCTACCGGTTTTACCCATACCATTCCGTGGGCGTGGTGGGATGAGCGTTTCAACGAGGTCCAAAGCTGGCGTTATGGGACTCAAACCCGCCATGACATCATCACCGCATTGGTAGAAAACGGCATCACCCCCATTGTCACCCTGCGCACCTACGATGACCAGGGCCAACCCGAAATGCGCCCCGGCGCGCAGTGGGCGCCCCGCCCTCCCGTCACAGAAACCTTCCGCACCGAATGGTGGGAACACTGTTTTGCCATTGCCTATTGGCTTAACGTGCGCCATAATTACGGCGTCACCCATTTCGAAGTGCTCAACGAGCCAGACTATACCGGTCAAGGCTGGCAAGAATACGGCGGCACGGCAATAGATTACACGCAACTTGTGACCAGCGCGTATGAGGCCATCAGTTACGCTAACAGTTTTGCCGGATTGCCGACCTATATCCACGCGCCGATCGTGGCAAATGCAAACAGTGCCTACATCCCTTACATCTTGGACAATGCCGATGCGAGCGTACACATCGTGGATTACCATACCTACGCAACCGATCCCCGCGCTAGTATTGTTACCGTTCGTAATGTCATCAACAGTCACAATCCAGACAGCGTCCTCGAACCGATCTGGGTCTCCGAATGGGGAGCTTTATGGAGTTCCTATAACACCTTTAACCGCGCGATGCTGACCGCGAAGCAACTGCTCACGTTCTCCGAAGAAAGCGTGGAAGGCGTCACCATTTTCAACATGTACGATTGGAATACCAGTGCCGGTCAGGACTACGGCCTGATTGATCTCCAAGATAATGGCAGTGGCGGCGCGCTGCGCGTCCCAACCGAAACTTACTACGCCTACCGCCTGCTCCTACGCGGCTTGGCCGGCGGCAAAGAGAAGTTGGCGCATACGGCCGATGGGTTTTCCACCGGCACACGAACAATGATCACCCGCGACGCCGATAATGTTTACGTGATCGTGTTGCGCGACAACGTCGGCGCTACAGCGACCGTCCATGTGGATCTGACTGCCATCGGCAGCGGCGATGGGGCGGTGAGCGTCCGGGAATACAGCGCAGCTCACAAGGATGCGATTGTCGCCACGCCAACGATGCTGGCTGCGCAATTCGACTTCACGGTTCCTGCAAATGGCCTCTCTGTCGTCCAAGTGGATCGCACCACCTTAGCAATTCGGCTGTGTCACCTGAAGGCTACCGGCGCCCTGACCTGGCTATGGATAGCTGCGCTTGGCGTACTATCGGTTGGAGGAACGAGTCTGGTCATCTTCATCAACCATCACACTGAGAAACCTCGTTTTGGTGTCCAGTTTTATGGGCGCACTTCACCTTAACATCATTCGGCAACGCGGTTTTCGCTCTATCCCAGATGGGCAACGCGCCGCGACGGCCTGAGCAGACCGTGGACGCGCCTGGTTATGTCAGAGCGTTGATAAGCCTCAAATGCACCCCCGGTGTTCTTTGTCCTTTGCCGGGTTTGGGGTTATACTAACAGTAGATTGTCTCCTGGATGGTAGCGATGACGACAACAACCTTTGCGCCCGGCTCGGTGATTGTGGCCCGCCACCGTTTATGGCGGGTGGATGTCCAGGTGCAGCACGTCCTCACGGCTACGGCCATTGATGGCGGCGAACCCGAACAACGCCAGTTCTACCTGCCCTTTGAACCGGTCAAACCGGGCCGCCTGGAGCCGCCTTCACCGGCGTTAGTCGGTCATCCGGCTTCGCAAGAGCTGCTGCTGCGCGCTTATCGCCTGGGGTTGCTCCACGGAACCGCGCCCCTTTTGAGCCTGCAACGCAGTCGCGTGATCCCCAAAGACTATCAACTGGTGCCGGTGGTGATGGCGTTGGAAATGCCGCGCGTGCGGATGTTATTGGCCGATGATGTCGGTTTGGGCAAGACCATCGAGGCCGGGCTGATCCTCACAGAACTGCTGGCGCGGCAGCGCGCTGCGCGGCTGTTGATCATCGTTCCGGCGAATCTGCGGGAGCAGTGGCAGGCGGCGCTCGACTATTTCTTCCATATCCCCGCGCGCATCATCTCCACCCGGCATCGCCGTGAAATGGAGCGCGAGCTGCCGCCCGGCGCTAACCCGTGGGGCCATTATCGCTGTTTGATTACGTCGGTGGATTACGCCAAGCAGCCGGCGATCAAAAACCAGATTCTCGAACAACGCTGGGACGCCGTCGTGATTGACGAAGCGCACCAGGTCGCCAAACCACACCAGAGCAGCCCGGACGAGCGCGTGCGGATGGATCGCTGGGAGTTGGCGGAAGCTCTGGCGACCACCGACCGGGTGCGCCATCTGCTGCTCCTGACGGCGACGCCGCACAATGGATACTCCGATACCTTCGCCAGCCTGCTGCGGATGTTGGACGTCAACGCGGTGAGCGGACCGCCGCACGCGCCGCGCATCCACCGGGAGATCGCCGCGCGCCATGTGTGCCAGCGCCGCCGCATGGACGTGGAAGCGTGGTTCGTCGGCAACGCCGGGCGCAGCCCCTTCCCGCGCCGCAAGCAGGAAGAGGTGATCATTCCCCCCTCAATGTATGAGAAAGAAGCGATTGACGCGGTGGTGGATTACGGTGAGCAGGTCCTTGCCCAGGCGCGCACCGGCACAATTCAAGCGCGCACGCTGGCTAATTGGACGGTGCTGCATCTCCACAAACGCGCCTTGAGTTCTCCGGCGGCGCTGCGCGCCTCGTTGCGGAATCGGCGGGGACGGCTGCAAGCGCGCTTGACCGGCGCGCCGGCGCCAGACGCAGACGAGTCCGCCGCGCCGGATGTGGCCGTGTCGCCGGATGTGGCGCGCGCCAACGTCTTGGATGAGGACACCGGCGAATGGCTCACCGAAGAAGAGGTCGGACTGCGCACCGAGCGGATAGTGTACGGGACGCCGGAAGTCATCCGCGCGGAGTTGGCCTTGTTGGATGACGTGTTGGCGAAAGCCGAGAAGGTCACGCCGCGCCGCGATAGCAAGTTACAGAAGCTCTTGGACAGCACGTTGCCGACGCTCCTGGCGTACCATCCCAAAGTCGTCATCTTCACCCGCTATGTGGACACCCTGACCTATCTGGCCGAACAGGTCGCCCACGACAGCCGTTACCGGCAGACGGAAGTCTTCACCATTGACGGCAGCCTGAACGAACGGCAGCGCGCCGAGGTGTTCCAGGCGTTCACGCAAGCGGCAAGGGGAATCCTGATCGCCACCGACGCGATCTCCGAAGGCATCAACCTGCAATACGCCGCCGCGCAGATCGTGCATTACGAGTTGCCGTGGAATCCCAATCGCCTGGAACAGCGCAACGGGCGCGTGGACCGCTTTGGGCAGCCGCAGCCAGAGGTGTGGATTCGCACGCTGGTGATGGACGAGACGTTGGACGCCACCATCCTCAAGGTGTTGGTGGAAAAGGCTGCGCAGATTCGCAAAGATTACGGCTTTTCGCCGCCGTATTTTGGCGACGAAACCGATATTCTCGCGCTGATCCGTGACCATGAAGTGACGTTATCCGCCCGGCAGCTCAGCTTGTTTGACGAACCATCCCCTCCACAAAACCGGCTACAGGAGAGCAATGATCCGTTTGCGGACGAGACGTTGCAACGCATCCAGAGTGACAGCTTTTACGGCCAGACGCACATCGCGCTGCCCGACATTGAACGGCGCTTGCGCGAGACGGAAGCCGCGCTTGGCTCTCCGGCGCAAATCCGCCATTTCGCCTTCAGCGGCCTGAACCGCTTTGGCTGCAGCGTAGAGGACAACGCAGATGGCACGGTAAAAATCGTCATCCAAAACCCCACGTTGCAGACGGCAGCATTGGGGACGCTCATCCCACGGGCCACCTTCGACGCCGAACTGGGATTAGCGGATCCCGATGTAACGGTGCTGGACCTGGGCCACCCGTTGGTGCGCCGGCTCATCGAAGTGGTGAAGCAACGCGCGTTCCAGGGGAAGGATGCCCTGCACTATGGCCGCACCGGCTACAAAGTGACCCCTGACGTGGACGAAGTGACCGCCATCTTCACTGTGCTGGCGCGCTACGTAGTGCACACCGACCCCACCTCGATCCTCGAAGAACTGCTGCCCGTGGCTTTGCCGGTGTATAGCGACCAGCCGTCAGCGTTCAGCTTTCAGCAGGCGACGGCGTGGCTTGAGGCGCGGGCGACGGATGAGATTCGGCTGGAAGAGGAGGTGAAGGAGGCGCTGCGGGATGCGTTGGACATTCCCAATCTGAACAAGCTGTTGATGCAAGCCGTGGAAGCGCGGCGGACCGTGTTGGTGGCCGAGCGCCAGGCCATGCGCGCGCGCCTGGAAGCGCAGGAGAACGCGCAAGCCCTGGCGTGGTTACGCGGCATTGACGACCTCGCGCCGGGGATGTTTGATGTGTTGACCGTGACGGTGTTGTTTCCGGCGTAAAAAGTATATTTTATGCTGCGAAATCATTGACATGAGGTGAGTTTCGTGACACAAACTGTTACCACCATCACCACCTCCGGCGGCCTGCTGACCGCCGCCTTCATCGAGGCGCTCCGCGAGCCGGGCGCGCGACTGCGCGGCCTGGAGCCGGAGTTCTTCAGACTTGCCAGACCTGACAGGTTGCCGACCGCAGACGGTCGGGCCAAACCTGTCAGGTCTTCTGCCGACGTGGAAGCCGACATCGCGGCGGCCTGGGAGCTGCTGCTGGAACGCTGGGACGCGGTGCGCGCCCAGTTGCCGCTGCTGGATGCCTCCCAGGTGCGCGCGCGCTGGCTGCTGCCGCTCTTTCACGTGCTGGATTTCGATCCCGTCTACTTGCGCGGCGATACGGTGGTGGATGATAACGAGGCGCTGCGTTTCCCGTTGACGCACCGGGGGTGGAGCGCACAGGGCGGGCGCGGGCAGGAGACCGGCCTGAGCGGGGGCGAAGGGCCGGTGTTGCACATGCTGCCGCCTTCCCAAGACCTCGACGCGCGCGCGGCGACCGGGCGGGGCTACAAGGCCAAATCCCCGCACGATATGCTGCAAGTGTTTCTCAACGTGAGCCGCGAGGACACCTGGGCGATCCTCACCAATGGCGTGTTCCTGCGCCTGCTGCGCACCTACCATCACACCTTCACCAAAGGGTACGTGCAGTTCGACCTTGAAGCGATCTTCGAGACGCGCAATTACGGCGACTTCCGCGCGCTCTACCGGATGTGCCACGCGAGTAGATTCAGCCCCCCCTCAGTCCCCCCCAGTGGGGGGGAAGAGAAGGGGGGGAGCGAGTGCCCCCTGGAGTGGTTCTACCAGGATGCGCTGGCGACGGGCATCAAGGTGGGCGAAGACCTGCGTGGACAGGTGCGCGAAGCGATTGAGGCCCTGGGCAACGGCTTTCTCGACGCCGACCTGATTCAACTGCTCACGGGACAGCAGGACAGGAGGCAAGAGGCAGGAAGCAGGAGGCAAGAGGCAGGAAGCAAGATGCAGGAATCGGCAAGTGACGAATTACGTTTTACGGATTACGCTTTACGTTTTACGGATTACGCTTTACGTTTTACGGATTACGCTTTACGTTTTACGGATTACGCTTTACGTTTTACGGATTACGTTTTACGTTTTACGCAAGCCTACTACGCCGAAATCCTGCACATTGTCTACCGCATCCTGTTCTTGCTGTTTGCCGAGCAACGCGGCCTGTTGCCCCACGCGGATGCGCCGCTGGCAAGCCTCTACCGCGAGCAGTACAGCATTACCGCGCTGCGCGGGCGCGCCGAAGGCGATCTGCCCCAGGCCGACGCGTTCACCGATCTGTGGGAAGGGTTAAAGGTCACGTTCAGGATGATCGGCGCCGGCGCGCCGGAATTGGGCGTGTTCGGGTACGACGGGATGTTGTTCGCCGACGGCCAAATGCCGATAGTGGGAGACCGTCCCATCCCCAACAGTCATTTGTTGCGCGCCATCCGCGCGTTGACCCTGATCGAACGCGGTGGGGTGCTGCAACGCATCTCCTACGCCGATCTGGGCGTGGAAGAACTCGGCTCCATCTACGAGAGCCTGCTCGACTATACCCCGCGCGTGACCACCGCGCCCGAAATCATCGAAGGGCGCGAGGTGCCGGCGCACACCTTCATCCTCGATCCACGCGGCATGGCGCGCAAGACCTCCGGCTCCTACTACACGCATCCTTCGCTGGTGAACGAGCTGATCGAGAGCGCCCTGTTGCCGGTGATGCGCGACCGGCTGGCGGACGTCATCCCCGCAGGTTTGCTGAGACCTGTGGGGTCTGGCGCGCTGCTGGACTACGCCGCGCTCACCCCCGCACAGCGCGCTGCTGCCGGGGACGCGCTGCTCTCGATCAAGGTGTGCGACCCCGCCGCCGGCAGTGGGCATTTCCTCGTCAAGGCCAACAACGTGCTGGGCGCGGAACTGGCCCGCGTGCGCACCGGCGACGACTACCCCACGGAGGCCGCCGTGCAAGCCGCCAAACGCGATGTGCTCGCGCACTGCATCTACGCCGTGGACCTCAATCCGATGGCGGTGGAACTGTGCAAGGTGAGCCTGTGGATCAACGCCAGCGTGCGCGATGCCCCGCTCAGCTTCCTCGACCACCACATCCGCTGCGGGAACTCGCTGGTAGGCGCGACGCCCGACTTGATGCAGGATGGCCTCCCGGCCGAGGCGTTTGCCCTGGGGCGGGCCGGTGACGATCCCGCCATCGCCAAAAGCGTCCGCACGCGCCACCGCGACGAGCGCCGCGCCTTCGAGCAATCCGGCGCGACGCAGTTGGGCCTGTTCCGCGTCACGGCGATTCTGGAGACGCCGGAGGACTTGCGTCGGTGGGTGGAAATGACGGCGTTGGCAGAGGTGAACCCGCAGGCCGCCCGCGAGCGATTCGTAGCCTATCAGACCGACGAGACGACCGCGCGCGCCAGGCTGATTGCCGATACCTGGACGGCGGCCTTCTTCTGGCCCCTCACGCCCGACGCGCCCCCGCCCCCCACCTTCGATGTCTTCCAGGAGGTGCAAGTGCGCGGCAAGGACGCGCTCACTGCAGAGCAGCAGCGTATGGTGGCGGCGCTGGCGGAAAAACACCACTTCTTCCACTGGCATCTCGCCTTCCCCGACGTGTTTGAGAGCCATCAGCGGTCAGCGGTCAGCGATCAGCCGTCAGCCGAGTCCCCGTCCCCCGCCCCGTCTACCGTCGCGCGAAAATTCGCGCCCCGTCTACTGGCTACTGGCTTTGATGTGATCCTCGGCAATCCCCCGTGGGAGCGGATCAAACTCCAGGAGAAGGAGTTCTTCGGCGACCGGAGCGAACCGGCGGCGCAGGCGATTGCGGCGGCGCGGACGGCGGCGGAACGCGACAAGCTGATCGCAGGACTGCCCACACGCGACCCCGCCCTGCACGCCGCCTACGTGGACGCCCTGCGCAGCAGCGAGGCGTTGAGCAGCTTCCTGCGCGACAGCGGGCGCTATCCCCTCTCCGCGCAGGGCGACATCAACACCTACCAGGTCTTCGCGGGATTGGCGCGGCAGCTCATCGGCCCGCACGGGCGCGCCGGCCTCGTGCTGCCCACCGGCATCGCCACCGATTTCTACAACAAGGACTTCTTCGCCGATCTGGTGGCGCACCGCGAACTGGTCAGCCTCTACGACTTCGAGAACCGCGCCAAGCTTTTTCCAGAGGTGGACAGCCGCTTCAAATTCAGTCTGGTGACGTTGGCCGGCGCAGAATCCGGCCCCGAGGCAGCCGAATTTGCCTTCTTCTTGCACCAGACCGCCGACCTGGACGACCCGGAGCGGCGCTTCACCCTGAGCGCCGCCGACCTGGCGCGCATCAACCCCAACACGCAGACCTGCCCCGTCTTCCGCACCCGCCGCGACGCCGAACTCACCGCCAAACTCTACCGCGCCGCGCCTGTGCTGGTCAACGAGGCGACGGGGGAGAATCCGTGGGGGATAAGCTATTTGCGGATGTTTGACATGGCGGGTGACTCCCGTTTATTCCATACGCGTGAGCAGTTAGAGGCGGATGGTTTTATGTTGGACGGCAATCGCTTCACACGTGGAGATGAGGTCTACCTACCGCTGTATGAGGGTCGAATGATCCATCATTTTGACCATCGAGCGGTTTCTGTGGGGGTTAATCTGGAAACTCAGTTCCGTTCTGGGATTTCTATTGACACAACCCCAGATGAACACACCAATCCAGATTTCACGACTTTGCCACGCTATTGGGTGATTGAGCGTGCTGTCTGTGAGAGATTGACTGGTTATCCACATCAATGGCTCTTTGGATTCAAAGATATAACCAGTTCAACGAATGAACGTACTTGCATCGGGGCCGTAATCCCCCTATCAGCAGTGGGTCATAAACTACCGTTGATGTTTGTTGCCGGAAACACGATGAATTTCTGCAGCTATGTTGGGAATATCTCCTCAATGGTGTTTGACTTTTTGGTTCGACAAAAACTTGGGGGTGTGAGTTTGACTTACTTTGTGCTCAAACAACTCCCCGTCCTCCCCCCCGAAACCTACACCCCCGACCGGCTGGCCTTCATCGTCCCGCGCGTCCTCGAACTCACCTACACCGCCTGGGATTTGCGCGCCTTCGCGGACGACGTGTGGGCGGAGGCGGACGCCGCCCTGCGGGAACGCCTCCTGGCGCAATGGGCGGCGAATGAGGCCTGCCGCCGGCATCTCAGCACTGTGAACTACGGCGACAAAGCGCCCACGCCGGAGGGTTTCCCGCGCCCGCCGTTCATCTGGGACGAAGACCGCCGTGCCCACCTGCGCGCCGACCTCGATGCGCTCTACGCGCACCTCTACGGCCTCACGCGCGAGGAACTGGACTACATTCTGGAGACGTTCCCCATCGTCAAACGCAAGGATGAGGAGAAATACGGGGAGTATCGCACGAAGCGGTTGGTGTTGGAGGCGTTTGATGAGTTGGTTTAGCGAGGAGTGTATCATTTCGGTTCTTCATCTGTAGGATGTCCCGATTGAGCATTTAACTGGCCGAAGATAGAGCGCCTTGGAGTCGCTGTGGCATCATTGTCCCTGGGCGCCGCGATCATCTTGGCCCATTTCTGGACGTCTGCCGGCCCGGTCTGCGCTGCGACCAGATCCATGCGCGCCCAGGGGTTGAGCGTGCCCTCCGGGAAGACACTGCGCACGTAGGTCATCACGTAAGGGCCGATGGCTTTGCGCAGTTGTTCCATCTCAGTTTGCAACTGTTCGATTTCCTGGGCCAGTAAGCTTTTTTGCTGAGAGTCTTCCAACCTTTCTTGGACTTTGCGTTTGATCCCTAGCTGCGCTTGGCACAACACGAGAGCCATAACTTGCTCTGTCTTCTGGGGAAATTGCATGGTTATAGGTTCCAATAGTTCTTCAAGCTTGTCATACGACTGTGCAGCGCGTGCTTCTCCGCCAGTAACCCCGACCCTGCGGTCAAGTGTATCACCAATCCATTGTTTTTGTTCGCTTAGCCCCAACGAAATGAAAAGCGCGATAAGCCCCAAACCGGCTAACCCAATGCCGACACAGATCGGTGTCTGCAGCGCTTGCGTAAGCGCCCTGGATTGCGTAACGGCATTGAAAGCCCCATGTAGGGTAATTGCAGCAATCCAGCCACCGAGAAGTCCAAGGCCTTTGCCCACCCTTTTTTGGAAACGCATCCGCCCGACTGCGACACCCACCAAACCGGCAGCCGTGCCATGCATCAAATTGGTGGAAAGAACGCTTAACATGGCTATGGGCAAGCTCTGATCTGGGTATTGCGTTACATTGTAGAGGTTCTCGGAAATCGCGAATCCGATACCAGTAGCAAAACCATAGATGGCGCCATCAACGAAGTAGGTGAATTCTGACCGGCGCGCGACATAGAGAATGGCGAGTGATTTCAATAATTCTTCAATGGTGGGGATAATGACACCAACAAATGCGGCTTTACCCAGAAGGCGCGGACACAAAAATGGGAGGGCAACATTATTCAGATAATAGGCCAGGACACTGGAGCCGATGGCTCCCCATAGGAAACAGGCAATGACCAGCGCGAACTTGCAAGAGGCGTAGACATCAAGCTTGTAGAGCAGTCCGAGAAAGATTATTGGAACGATGAAAGAAACCAGCATAGAAATAGGGACGATCCATGTTTGTCCCATATTGCTTAAGTCCTTTCATATTTTCAGTTTGAACTGATTCATGATTCAAATCTAATGTACCGTGAATTACACATACTGTCAATCGTCATTGTAAATCTTGTACTGGATATGTTGTTTTTTGCGCTAATCCGCTTTTAGACGTAAAATACTGCTGATTCTATATATTTTTGCACAGTGTACAAAAGATCTGGGCGGTGTCTCAAAGGAGGAACTGTGTTACGTAAATTACAGCGTCGGCCCGGGGTTGTACTCATTGCCATCATACTTATTCTATTACTAACCATTTGGATTCTGGGGGGAATGCCCTTACCCGGTGCGCTAGGCTGGTCCTCCAAATCTGTAGAGCTGACAAAAGATACGGAGATCACATCCAAAGATGTGCTAGGCAGTCTGGCTGTGGATTATCCCCAACGCTTGACCCCGATGTCTAGCGACACAGTGGTTGTTGCTATTTCCTCACCGCGACTACTCGCGTCCGCAGATCCACAAACCGCCATACGGATAGAAGTCTCAGAGGATGCTCCAACCGTTCTGGGCAAAGTAAAGAGGTTCGAGACCATAATTCTCATTCAAGAGAGACTGCGGGTCGTATTAACCGCGCCTACGCTGTCGATAGAACCTCTATATCCCGATATTCAAATTGTCACCCTGGGTCAAGCAAATCCAGCAACAATCTGGGCGTGGAGTATCATCGCTCCGGAAACCCCCGGTCTGCATACGATGAATCTCAGAGTCTATGTCCCGGATAAAGGGGAAACACCCGTCTGGGTAGGGGTTTTCCAGATAGAGATTGTACCTGGTAAAACAGTCGCTCGTGAAACCGCACTGGGGAGATGGAGTGATCGGTTGTCACCTGGTGGCATCATCGTGCTTTGTCTGATATTGATAGTGGTCGTGTGTCTTTTCGTTTATGGGGCCATTCGCTTACGTAAACGACAGCCATGGAAGCAAGGACCCGATGGATCGGGGAATGAAGGGCTTCGTAGAGAACTGTTGCGGTTAGACGATGTTGAGCTGGATGAGTTGTGCCTGGATCATTTCCGCGCAGTGTATGACAAATTCAGTAGAGGAACGCGCCATGACGAGAAAATCAACCTCTTGCTTGACTACTGTCTGCGCAATGATCGCGCGAATGGAAACGACGCAGAAACAAAGCGACTTGCGGTGCTCCTGAAAAAAAGACTGTAACGCAGCATACAATGTCATTTTTTACGCATCCTTCGATGGTCATGATGGTTTACAAGGAGTGGTCCTGGAACTTGTAGGTTAAACGGTTATGGATCTCGAGACTTTGTTGACATACGTCCTTGGGGGCGTAGCACTTGCAGTCCTGCTGCAGGTGCTCACACGCTTTATCGTGGCTCGTCTACAAGGGTATTTCCTGGAGGAAATCCTTGAATCACGGGCAGCGATAGAGCAAGCCCAACGTGATTCTGAGGTTTTCTATCAAATCCAGCAGGACTTCTACCCATTGACCGACCCGGCGCCATACCAACAACTCATCCAAAAGTTGCGAGAATCCTTACTTAACGCGCAGCATACTGCTAAACTGTGTATCCACGCGCGCAGTCAGTTGTTCCGGCATTTGCCTCCTCATCTCAAGAACATTGGACAATGGTTGGTGAGTGGTTGTGGACCGTGGGCCTATCATTGGGGTATCTTCTATTGGCAAGTTAAGCAAGTCACAATAGAGGCACAGGATCTGCAACCGCAAAACATCAAACCTGTAGCGGACTTGATTGAACAGCTTGATAAGATGCCCGAAGCTATCGCAGCGCGTTGCCGGCAAGTTTACACCGAAGGCGCGTTAGGCGCGCAATGTGCAGAAGCGTTGTCCAGAGCCGGATTCCACGGTGAAACCTTCGAAGAAGTCCGTACCAAGCTCCAACACTATATCAGAGAACTCGAACTACTCCCGCCATTTTTCTATTCAATAGACGCCGTTGGCAATGAGCTGGAATTCACGTCACGGAATGCGGCGATCAAACAAGGCACAATCCAGACGTGGGAATTCCTGGAACGCCTCGAAATTCCCCTGAAAAGCTGCGAAGCAACGCTATCTGCATGGCAACATGAACGTCACCGGATTGGTCGTAACCTCGAATCCCTAAACACTATTGTAGGAGAGGCCCGTGCAGCGCTGGACAGTGTTCCTAACTCGGTCATGTTAACGTCAGAGCAGAAGGATGCTTATCAGGATTTGTGGAGCCAGCATGCCGATATCAAGCAGCGCTACTTGACTCTGACTGTAGAGCAACTTTCCGATATATCACAGCAGATTGAGCATTTGCAAACCAACGGCATTGCCTTAACACGCCAGGCAAAACTCTGGTTGGAACGGTACGGCAGACTAGTCTTGGCGTTATCGCAAAGTAGCAAACTCTTGCATATCGTGTTAGCAGAGATGAAACAAGGCTCTGAAGCTACTCCATATCCGATTGCCTGGGCTGAGGCAACCGCAGTCGAAGCGCGCCGGCTTTATCGATTGCGACTAGATGCTGGAACTCCTGAAACTTCACGGCAAACGACTGAGTTAGAGTCACACTTGCAAGCAGCCGAGACTATGGTACGAGATTGGGAAACTCTACAGAGAACAGTTGAGGAGGCGTTAGCACAGCGTGTAACTTTGATAGGACAGTGGCAACGATCGGAGTTTGCAGGTGGCGAGGGATGGAAACAGCGCGCCGAAGCCGCGCAACAGCAAGTGAAAGCTTCGGGGTTCGCAGTCGAAAACTGGGCCATCGAAGATGCTCCGATGACTGTTCAGGAAAAAGCTATGGAATTATTGGCGCGGCAACAAGCACTCATACCGGCCTCTGAACGCACCCATCTTGCAGAGGTGCAGCTTGATGGATTGGTCAGGACGACCAAGACTCTTTTAGCAGAGCGTTATGAATTTCAGTTGCAGGTCAAGCGTGTTTTTGAGACGTTAGAGGAACTTCAGAATCAAGAAAGCAAACTCAAACAAACCCTGGACAGCGCGTTGCGAGCGCTCAACGCAATTGTTCCTTTTGACGAGCACGTGCTGTCCGATTCGGGGTTCACTTCCTTGATCGGTTACTATAAGCAACTTGACCCCTTGCGGGCAGAAGGGCAGCAACATCTGGTGACGCTCCTACAGCGTGCGGTGGGTAAGGTTAGAGACAAAGCCAAACGAATCCAAGTGTGGTATCGTCGCGTTGACGAGCTTATTAACGGAATCAGTAGGGAGGTCGAATGCCAGTATGAAGCACTACAACACATTCTACAGGAAGAGTGGAAAAAGCTAGAAGCTATAGCTTCATTCAAGGGTGAGGAAGCAGCGAGACAAACTCAAGAATGGGTTAATTCCTTCGCATTGACTCGACCTGTGGCAAAGGTCGTGTCATCTGATATTACACAACTAGAAGACATAGTTACGCAAGTCAACACTGTGGCAAGCGAATTGCCACGTCTCTTCGGTTTAGTGGTTAAACTTGAAGAGATCAAACGTATTGTTCAAGAATCAGCTGATTTTTTCGGTAAAAGTCGGGAAAAGGCACATTTGGCTTTCGACAATCTTGAAGACATCTATACAAAGACTGATAAATGGCCACGCCTTACCTGTAATTTCGAGGAAATCAAAGAGAAATTGCAGTTGATTGACAGAGAGGCAAAGATATTAAGAGATACAGGAGAGAGTGCGAAAGGGATTCGAGGTGATCTCAAGGAACTGGCAGAAGATTACAAAAGGGTTGAGAAAGCTGCTGACAGAGCAAGAGAAGAACTCCTTGACCAGCAGGAAGACTTAAATCGCGATCTGCAAATAGTGCAAAATTTTATTGACGCAGCTCACCAAATGCTGAGAATGCACAAACGGGTAGACTCTCCCTTTACCCGGGCATTAGACAAGCAACTTCGAGAATTTGAGCGGGAATGTGATGATCTTGTGAGGAACAAATCGAGAGATAGCTACAATAATTTCAAGAAAAGATTAGTTGCGATAAAGCACCAAGCTGAGGCCTTGCTCGGTGATAATTCGCCGGTTCTACAGTCAGACAACATCCAGGAGATGCGAAAGCGTTTGTTGAGACTCGAGGATCCGGACATTGACGATCTCTGCGATCGAGGACGGCTGGCGAGAATTGGAAGAACTTTCAGCCGTGGTATGCACAAAACTGAAAAGATCAAGGCACTTTTAGCTGGTTGCTTGCAGGATCCTGTGGCTGCAAAAGAATTGTACAAGGGGCTTAATGACAGCTATTGATAGTAGGAGAAGTATGAAAAACAGAGGATGGAAAGCCTAAAACAGGGAGAATAAAGCGTAATTGGGAGGTAACAGTGCGCGCCTTAGCAATTCTAGAAAAACGCGCTGCCAATGTTCACAACATTCACTATACTCACACATCTGCAAATCGATCTGGAAGAAAAACGGTGCAATGTTGATGATTGAGAGAATCAGTTGATAGGGTTTAGATGATAGAGTTTTGACACACAAAAGAGGAGGTAGTTATGTCCACAGATTCATTCCCCAGAAGCCTTGAAACACGTTTGCTCCAACTTGGGGATGTTGATTTCGATGCCCTATGTGAGCAACATTTTCCCCAAGTTTACGTGAAGTTCAGCCGAGGATTGTATCTAACTGAAAAAGTGGCATTGTTGCGACGGTATTGTCTGCGCGTCCCAGCACGTATACAAGCTCTCGAAGCTATATTGTTAGCTATGGAATAACTGCACCTATACGGGTGAGGAGATGATAGTATGCAGGTCCCCTTGATGCGTTTCAGAAACAACGATCTAGCGGCGCACGCGGTCTATCACTACATCCGGGAGAGCCAGCCGCCCATACGTGATCTAGTCCTGCGACCCTACAACCGCTTTGACACCAAATTCAGCGAGTGGTGGTTGATTCCCTCAAGCGATTGGCCAGCGTATCGCTACGGTAAGCTGTGTTTCTCAAAATCAGATAGTGTGTCCGACCTGATGTTTACCGGGTTCTATGTTGAAAAAGGCCTGGGACGGCAATTGGCCGATTTGACAAAAGCCAACCAAATGATGGGACCCAACTGGTTATGGCATGATTTCTTAAACGCTGCACGCGGCGGCGTGCTAGATGCTCCAATGCGTGCTGTCATGGAGCGTACTGGCGAGCCATTGCATATTTACCTGAACTTGTATGAATTCAACCACGTACCGGACCCGGATGCAGATGGGAATGTGCCCGACGATCAACTGGAATTTTCGGTGCGCGGGGATGACTTGAGTTTCACGCCGACTGTTGAGGGAAAGGATGTACTTGTCCCGCTCAACAGAGCCACCAACCTACAAGACCTTGTCGGGCACTTCATCGGTTTGGAGAAGATGACGTGGTATTGGAGTAACTGGATGATCGGCACGTACGTGCGATACAGCACCGACGACACCGGCGACTGGGGCGCAGCCGACCTCTGGCATAACGCCCTGGAACCGTGGTTGCGATGGGTGAAATAGGGAAAAAGCGTGATGGATACCACCGAATTGCAGCGCCTAGCAAAGCTTTACAGCCTCGAGGGATACCTGTTCAATGACGTCACGCTGCAATTCCAACAAACCGGGACGCTAACCCCGTATGATTTCTTTGCCATTGTCGTCTGGAAATCCAACCGTGCTAAAACAAAGATCTAGCATGGGTTGGCACAGGCAAGGCTTACGGTTGAGACATTGATAGCACGACTGGCCCGCGCATCGACGCCAGCGGCAAAAGTCGAAACGTTACTTCAAGTCTGGG
Source organism: Chloroflexota bacterium (assembly GCA_019873725.1). Classification (GTDB taxonomy): domain Bacteria; phylum Chloroflexota; class Anaerolineae; order B4-G1; family SLSP01; genus DSWT01. The sequence goes on from JAIOAS010000040.1 coordinate 18,382, forward strand.
GCATCGGACTGCCGATGGCTTCGGCCATTTTGAGCGTCTGCTATCCCCAAGAATTTACAGTGCTGGATTATCGCGCCTGGGAAACGTTGCAGGGGATGGGCGTGACCGGCTTACCTGTGCAGAAGCCGAATACGGTTGATGCCTATTTACACTACTGCCAGGTATGCTGTATGTTCGCAGCAGAACACAACCTCTCCCTGCGAGATTTGGATCGGGCACTGTGGGCCAAGAACTAGGAAGATGATCTGCACGAATTGATAGGAAGAGAAAAAACTTCTAGCACGCAACCCACAGCCAGCTTCGGAGGGTAAAGATGACCGACATGAATCCTTTTGACGTTCTTGCTCACGTCCAGCAGCAATACCGCACCTACGTCCAGACCTTCCAGCGTTTTCAGAACCCACGCATCGAGCAGTGGATCGGGGAGCGCATCGCGGATGGCACGCTGCTGTGGAAGCCGCCTTACGTGCAGATCTCACGCCCCTTTGCCCCCGGCGACACCTTCGAGGCCCTGGTGGCGGAAGGCATCCTGCACCCGCGCACGCCCGGCGTCTTTCGCCGCGCCGTGGACGACCCGACCTCCCCACCCATCACACCCTTTCGTCACCAAACCGAGGCCATCCGCCGCATCCTCGGCGTTCCCTCCCCCTCTGGGGGAAGGCCAGGATCGAACGTTCCCTCCCCCTCTGGGGGAGGGTCAGGGTGGGGGAAAAACGTCATCGTCGCCACCGGCACCGGCTCCGGCAAATCCTTCACCTTCGGCATCCCCATCGTCTCCGAGGCGCTGCGGATGCGCGACCAGGGGATTCTGGGCATCAAAGCCGTCATCATCTACCCGATGAACGCCCTGGCGAACTCCCAATACGACGACTTCGCGGCGCGTCTCCACGGCTCCGGCCTGACCATCGCCCGTTACACCGGCGACACGCTCTCCGGCGACGCCGAAGCCTTGCGGGACTATTGCCAGGTCACGGGGCGCGCACACCCTTACAACAGCGAAGTGCTGTCCCGCGAGGAAATCCAGACGCACCCGCCGGACATCCTGATGACCAACTACGTGATGTTGGAACTGCTGCTCACCCGCTTCGAGGATCGCACGCTGTTCCGCGCGCCGGGCGTGTTGCGCTTCCTGGTGCTGGACGAAGTCCACACCTACACCGGCAAGCGCGGTGCGGATGTCGCCGCCCTGATCCGCCGCCTCAAACAGCACACGAACACCGTCGGCGCGCTGCGCTGCATCGCCACCAGCGCCACGGTGGAGAGCGCCGGCGAAGAAAGCGCCACCGAAGCCGTCGCGCATTTCGCGCAGGAACTCTTCGGTGAACCCTTCGCCGCCCAGGATGTCATCACCGAGTCTTACGCGCCCCTGCCGGACGATCTCCCCGCCCTCACCCGCGCCATCGCCGCAGCCCTGGCCGCCGGCCCCAAAACCGTGCCCCACCTGGCCGCCGAGTTAGCGACCACCCAGCAACAAATCCAAGCCGCGCTCATTCCAGCGGTTAGCGGTCAGCCGTCAGCTATCAGCCATCAGCCGTCAGTTATCAGCGATCAGCATCCGGCTACCAGTATCGAGCATCCAGCTTCCAGCATCGAGCTTCCAGCTTCCAGTATCCAGCTTCCAGCAACCAGCATCCAGCACCCTGTCCCCAAACTCCACGCCTTCTTTTCCCAGGGGCGCGCCATTGTCGCCTGTCTGCGTGAAACCCATCTTAACGACCGGGGGGAGCGCGTCTGCCCCACCTGCGCCGACGCAGGGCAAGCTGCCGTCCCGACCTTCCCCCTGGTCTTTTGCCGCGCGTGCGGGCAGGAGTATTGGAGCGTCGCCGTGGATGAACAAGGACACCTCCATCCCGCGGACCTCGGCGCCGTGGACGTCCCTGGGCGCCTGGGCTACCTGTTGCCCGGTCACCCCGGCATTGACCTGCCCAATCACTGGCTCACACCGACCGGCAAAGTTCGCGGCGGCGCTTCTGGCTATGCGGATGTCGTACCAGAGCAATGGTGGGTCTGCCCGGACTGCGGAATGGTCATCAATGAAGCGCAAATGGCAAACGGCAAATGGCAATCCCAAAATCCAAAATCTAAAATCGAAAATCCCCCCTGCCCCCATTCCCATCCTCTCCCCTTCACCTTTCTCCCTGCCCCTTTCCTGCTTTGTCCCACCTGCGGCATCGTCCACGACCGGCGCTCGCGGGAATACAACAAGCTCTTCATCTTCGGTTCCGTAGGCCGCTCGACCGCCACCGATGTCCTGGTCAGCGCGCAAGTGCAGGCGCTGCCCCAGAAAGCGAACAAAGTCATCGCCTTCTCCGACAATCGCCAGGACACCGCACTGCAGGCCGCGCACATGAACAGCCTGCACCACCACTTCACGTTCCGTCGCACGCTGTATGCCGCCCTGGTGGAAGGCGGCTACGTTGCAGGGCAATCCGGCGGCGTGGAGTTCCCCAAGGTGGGGAGCCTGCTTTTCGAGACGCAGCGCCGCAATCACGTGCTGCCGCGCTTCGAGAAAAGCCAGCGCATCTTCGGGCGCGACCGCGAGGCAGAGGACCGCTATCAAACCTATCTGAATTTTGTCGCGCTGCAAGAATTGGGCGGCACCCATAGGCGCACCCATCAAAACCTGGAGGATGTGGGGCTGCTGGACATTGGCTATAGTGGCCTGGACGAGTGCGCGGCCGCCGCCGAGTTCTGGAACGATGTCCCATTGATGGGCGACCTGCCTGCCGCTGCGCGATACGATGTGCTGTTGGGCTTGCTGGACTTGATGCGCAAACGCCTGGCCCTGCGGCATCCGGCGATTCTGGAGCCGGTGAAATTCCGCAACGACGTCATCGGCAACCTGCACGAAGATGCCTACATTCACGACGACGAATTCCGCGGCCCCATCGGCTACAGCGATACGGCAGAGTACGAGCGCGGGTACACCGTCCACCGGCTCACCGGCGCGAACACGCAGCCGGTGGCGTGGCTCCGGCGCGCCTTCGACGCTTTGGGGATGCCGCTGGAGCATAGCGACGCGATGGCGCTGGTCACGCAGATCGTGGACAAACTGGGCGATCCGCGCGCCGAGTTTCTGGTGCAACACACCGTCACCGGCTACGGGCGGCAGCGTTTCGAGCTGTGGATGGTCAACCCGGACGTTGTCACCCTGCGCGCGGACACGGGGCGCGAACACTGGCGATGTCCCAAATGCGGCACGGTGCAGCGTTTCCAGACCTTGCGCGTCTGCTCCGGCATCACCTGCCGCACCACCCTGGAGCAGCGCGACCTCACCGACAATTACTTCCGGCAGGTCTACGCCACCCCGCTGCGCGACGCCGTCCCGGTATTGGCCGAGGAACACTCCGGGCAAGTGGAAGGACAGGAGCGGCGGGAAATCGAAGTGCGTTTCAAGAACCCCGACGATCCCCTCAATGCCCTGATTTGCACCCCCACGATGGAACTGGGGATTGACATTGGGCATCTCAACGCCGTGACGCTGCGCAACGTGCCGCCGAGTCCATCGAACTACGCGCAACGCGCCGGGCGCGCCGGACGCAGCGGGCAGCCGTCGCTGGTGACGGTCTTCGCCGGCGTCGGCTCCGCGCGCGGTCCCCACGACCAATACTTTTACCGCTTCCCGGAGAAGATGATTGCCGGGGCCATCGCTGCGCCGCGCTTCCGCCTGGACAATCAGGCGCTCATCACCGCCCACATCCACGCGCTGGTGTTGGAAACGCTAGGACTAAAGCAAGCACGCCTGGGGCAGGCGGTCAAAATGCCCGATGTGCCGCAGGAATTGCTCAATCTGGATGCGCCGGGATTTCCGTTCTTCGCCGATTGGCGGGCGACCTACGAACGGGCCATCGCGCAGCACTTCGAGACGATTGTCGCTGCCGTGACCACCGCTTTCGCCGAAGAGATCGCCGCCTTCCCGTGGTTTGATCGACCTTTTGTCGAACGCACGGTGAACAACTTTCTGCTCGATCTGGATCGCGCCATGGAGCGCTGGCGGGACGAGTACACCCGTCTGGACGCTGAACGGGAGGCGCTCAACCTGCAATTGGGACGCCAGGGCGTGGACAGCAGTTTGAACCGGCGGCGTGTGGTGATCGAGGCCAAACTCGATGCCATGCGCCGGGGGCAGCGCGACTGGTATCTCTATCGTTATCTGGGCGGTGAGGGCTTCCTGCCCGGCTACGCCTTCCCGCCGGAGGCCGCCGTGCTGTCGTTTGATGACTGCGCGGACGAACTGGCGCGCGATCCGGGCATTGCGTTGAGCGAATACGCGCCGGGCAACTTCGTCTATTATCGAGGCCAGCGGTACGAGATCGTCTACGCGCGCCCGCGTTCCCGCCAGGTGGACGATAGCGACACCCCCAAAGTCGAACTGGACGTCGCGCCGGTGTTGATCTGCCCGGCATGTGAGCGCGCCTACAGCGGCGCGGATGAAGTGAAGCGCGCCAGGTGCGTCTGCGGTGCGGATCTGAGCACACAACATCCGCATCACGGGATGGCGCTCACCGATATGTACGCCCGCGCCCGCGCGCGCATCACCGCCGACGAGGAGGAACGGCTGCGCCTGGGCTACGTCATCACCGAGCACTATCGCACCGGCGGACAGGCGCAAACCTACGTGTGCTGTGGCGCGGTCGGAGAGCGGCCACAACAGGGAGACCGCCCACCGCAGTTCACGTTGACCATCGAGCACAACGGGGAAGTCCTGCTGGTCAACCAGGGACAGCGCGAGCAAGAGGGCGATCCGCAGGGCTTCACCCTCTGCCGCAAGTGCTATCGCTGGCTGGTGGGAGAGAACGCAGTACAAGACCACATCGGTACACCGAAAGAAAAGGGACAATGTCCGCAGCACGCGCAGATGAGCGACCTGGAACAACATCTATGGCTGACCCACACCATCCGCAGTGATTTGGCCGTGTTTGCCGTTGCACTGCCGGATGACACCGAGCCGGAGCCATTCTACACCACCCTCCTGCACACCTTACTGCGCGCCTTGATGGTGGCCTTCAACCTGGACGAACGCGAAGTCGGTGGTTTTCTGACCCCATCGGCTGAGCCGGGCGGCGTGTTCTATCGCATTGTCCTCTACGAAACTGCTTCAGGCGGTAGCGGCGTCCTGGCGGCGCTCAGCGAAACCGGGCGGATGCAGATGCTCCTGGATCGCGCGCGAGAACTGCTGCACGACCATGATCCCACCGGCGGATGCGAGCGCGCGTGTTACGAGTGCCTGCTCAGCTTCTACAACCAGCGCGTCCACGACCTCTTGGATCGCACCCTGGTGCTACCGTGGTTGCAGGCATTGAACCAGGTCACGGTGACACCGTTGCAGGATGACAACAGCATCTTCACCGCGCTACACGCGCAGTGCCAATCCGATCTGGAACGCACCGTCTTGCAAGCCATTCGGGATCGGGGACTGCCGTTGCCGGATCAAGCGCAGGTCACACTGCGCGACAAGGAGGGCGTCCCCGTCGCCAGCGCCGATTTCTATTACGAGCGCGGACGGATCGTCGTCTTCGTGGATGGCTCGCCGCACTATCTGGATTACGTCCAGTCGGCTGATGCGCACAAGCGGCAGCGGCTCAAGGCGTTAGGCTACCGCGTTGTCGTCATTGACGCCGCGGCGATTGAAAAGGGGTTGCATGAGCTGGCGGAGCGGGTGAAATAAAACGAGAAGTAACTGTTCAGACCTCTTATGCCCGGGATGCCCGGGTTGAGCCCCAGCTTTCTTCCCGCCGGGTTAGCGCAGACTGCGCCGGCGGGGCTTTTTCAGCCCGTCGCTGCCAGGGGGCTTACTGCTGCTACGGCTGTTTTTCGCTTGCTGGTCTTCCAAGGCCTGCAGCCGTGCCGCGAGCGTACTGAGCACGGTCTGTAACTCAATGACCAACTTCAATACAGCTTCTTCGCCTTCTTGATAAATGGCGCGAATTTCTTCAGGTGTGTGTTGTTGTATCACGATCATAGCTTGATAATAGCACAGTTCGATAAAATTTGAAGCTGTGGCCCAGCAGTTCCCCCACCGTCACCACCCCAGGAGACAGAACAAAGCCCGGCGCAAGGTGCGCCGGGCTTTGCTGTTATGGGGAAGTTGAAGGCTTACTGGCGCAGGACCAGGGGGAGGAAGATGGTGAATTTGGGCGAGACGGGCACGGTGTAGACCGTGACCACGTCCACGACGGCGGCGAAGACCGCCGGATCACGCTGCGACGTGGCGGTGATGACCGTCGTGCCGACCGTCCCGCTGAGCACGTCCGTCGGGACGGCGACTTGCACCTGCACGGGAGCCGTCGCGCCCGCGGGGAGCGTGAGCGGGGTGGTCGTGAGCAGCGTGGCCCACCCGCCGGAGAGCGTCAGGGCGAAGGTATCCGTCACCTCACCGGTGTTGGTGAGCGTGTGCGTGAAGGTGACGATTTCGCCGGGCTGCGCCTGCGCTGCGCGATCCGGCGCAAAGGCGACGCCCGCTTGCGGCGGAATCACAGGCACGGTGTAGACCGTGACCACGTCCACGACGGCGGCGAAGACCGCCGGATCACGCTGCGACGTGGCGGTGATGACCGTCGTGCCGACCGTCCCGCTGAGCGCGTCCGTCGGGACGGCAACTTGCACCTGCACGGGAGCCGTCGCGCCCGCGGGGAGCGTGAGCGGGGTGGTCGTGAGCAGCGTGGCCCACCCGCCGGAGAGCGTCAGGGCGAAGGTATCCGTCACCTCGCCGGTGTTGGTGAGCGTGTGCGTGAAGGTGACGATCGCGCCGGGCTGCGCCTGCGCCGCGCGATCCGGCGCGAAGGCGACGCCCGCTTGCGGCGGAATCACAGGCACGGTGTAGACTGTGACCACGTCCGCGACGGCGGCAGAGACCGCCGGATCACGCTGCGACGTGGCGGTGATGACCGTCGTGCCGACCGTCCCGCTGAGCACGTCCGTCGGGACGGCGACTTGCACCTGCACGGCAGCCGTCGCGCCGACGGGGAGCGTGAGCGGGGTGGCCGTGAGCAGCGTGGCCCACCCGCCGGAGAGCGTCAGGGCGAAGGTATCCGTCACCTCGCCGGTGTTGGTGAGCGTGTGCGTGAAGGTGACGATTTCGCCGGGTTGCGCCTGCGCCGCGCGATCCGGCGCAAAGGCGACGCCCGGAACTGGCACAAAGTATTCATCCGCGCCGATATCATAGCCCGCGCCGTAGGGACGTGGGTCGCCGTCCATATCTACTGTAACGCCGGCATCCACGCCGGCATCTATCGCGGCGCTGGTGGGAAGCAGGTGGTAGTCGCCGTTGGCCGGGTCTACGAAGCCGGGATCTGCCCAGAGATTGACCGTGCCGGTGATGATCGTGCCGGGGCCGGTCCAATCGGTGTCGTTAGCCCATTCGCCACTGCCCCAGAGGGTGGCTTGAATTGTCGGGGTAACACCAGAAGCAACCATAATGCCCTGCGTATGGCTTACCAATATTGTATTGGTAAGAGCAACTTGATTATTTGCACCAATATAAACACCTCCACTTGCGTTACGAGCTATAGTGTTGTGTCTCAGACCCAAAGAAGATTCGTGGATAGGTAATGTGTCGTTAATATATATTCCCCAGCCTTGTTTGGAATCAACAATAATGTTATTTATAAGGGTGGGGTTATAGACAGTATGTATGTGCATTCCCCCACCACCCGTGTTGGCCGAATTACCGATAATGACATTACTGCTTATTTGGCCTTTACCATTCAGATACAAGCCACCGCCGCTGTTAGAGTTGTTGTTAGCAATAATGTTCGCGTTTACTACTGCCCCAACACGAGGTGAGCTAAGATATAGTCCCCCACCACTATTAGCTGTATTGCTAACGATGGAGTTGTTGAATATCGTTGGAGCAATGTTATCGCCCCCTACATATATTCCCCCACCAGCAGAGTTACAAGTATTACTTGCTATGACGTTTTCACTCACTATTGCAGAACTGTTGTTTGTGAGCAACCCTCCACCATCATTTTGCGTTAGGTTGCCAATTATGGTATTTTTATTGACAATCGCATTACTGGAACTTAGCTCTATACCGCCTCCCCATTGAGAAGTGTTATTAGTTACAGTATTCTCAGTCACTATTGCTGAACTATGGTACAATCCAATGCCACCGGCACCGTATTGACTAACATTATTGGATATGATGTTAGCAATTAAACTTGCTGGACTGTAATACAAATATATACCGCCCGCGGTACGCGCGGCATTTTCCCTAATAGTGTTGTGACTAATAGTAGCTTCTTTGTACACATACAATTAGGACACTTGTCCGGTATGCCCTCCCAAAGTAAAATGGGGGAAAACCCCAAGGAGGAAGACAAGTGTCAAAAGCCAGTACAACGGATCGATTGGCGACCAAAACGCC
>JAIOAS010000041.1 GCA_019873725.1 Chloroflexota bacterium
GAGTTGCTCCCGTTGGGCCTGTTGCTCGTGCTCTATGTACTTACCGGCCTGAGTTACATGTGGGTTACGCCGTGTATGGAGAAGCCTGACGAAGAAGACCATTACGGCTATAACGCCGCTGACCCTGACGTTAGGGCTGTACACGCTGCCGGATGTGTCCAGGCTATCGTTGGTGGATGCGGATGGCCTCCCGGTGCCGGATGACGCGTTGCGTTTTGTGGTGGAGTAGGGACTGCGTGGCGTAGCGGATCACTCGACGCGGATAAAGATGGCGTCGGCCTCACCTGCGCCCGCCACGGGCCAGCGTTCCATCGTATCCAACCAGTATGCGCCGATACGCAGCCAATGATCCGCTGTCGGCCAGAGGTTGGCAAAGCGATGGCGCTGTACGATCACATCCCCCGATTGTAGGACCGCCGGGGCAACGCCTAACCCATCAGCGATGGCCAGGGCTTCGCCGTCTGCTGTTACCCGCTGTCGGGTGTTCATGGGACATCGAATCTGACAACGAGTGGCGTGTATGTTTCTGTGGTACACGCGGTGTTGAGCGGCCGGCGCGAGAGCGGCACGAACATGACGGTATCGTTGGGCTGTATGCCGCTGATGACTGCCTGGTGTTGAGTTTTGGGCGTCGTGTTCAATACGGTATAACGGGTGAAGTTGGTCGGGTTAGGCGACCTGGAGACAAGTGGCAAATAGAGCCTTTCCGTAAGCGAGATTTGGAAAGTGGACGAGATAGGCGGCTGATAGGGTACGATTTCATAGCGTACTTGCGTCGAGGCCGGGGCTTGGGTTTTCCAGGTGATTGTCAACGTCGAGGTGCCTGTTACGATGCTGACGTCATAGACAAAGCCAGAAGGCGTCCATGTGCCTGGATTGGGCAGCTTGCCATCGGGAAAGGGAACCTGCGTCAGCGTACCGGCATCCCAATACGTGGACAAGGACCCGGCTACTTCTGGCGCGGCATAGGTCCACACGGAGATCGTATCACCGGCGGCTTCTGCTGTGACGCTGCCCCGTGCCCAGGTATAGGGCGCGTGATCGAATTCGGGCGACCAGACCATCGTCGCCGGGAATGCACCGATGTAAGGGTCAGGACAACGCGATTGTCCGTCGGGGGGGCAGTTATCCGGCCCGCTATTACCCAGGTTCGTGATTTGCCAGCCGGTAGGGTCGATGCCGACCTTTGGATGGTAGTTCCAGGCGTCGTTGCGGTTGTAGATCTCAAATTTGTAGAGCGTGCATGGGGTGACGCCATATACAGGTTGGTAAATGCCTGCGATGTACGTCGCGCCATAACGGATGTACCCTTGCGAGTGATTTTCTGTCCCTGTCGCGTTTACGTAGCATGACTGGCCGTCCGGCGGCACCGGATAGCAGACGTTGTGATGGGGATGTCCGCCGTCGATATATTCAGGGATGGTTAGAAAATTACCCCACCATTCGAACCACGGCCAGGCTACATAGTGGTTAGTGGGCCGCCAGTAAAATACTCCCAGATCGAAATCTCCATTGACAAGTTGACCGGTGTTCAACTGTTGCAGCATTTCAAGTGTAGGACTCTGGGGTTGCACCGGGCCTTCTGGCGCGGGGATCGCCGCTGTAGAGGCGGGTGCTAAGAGCAAGGTCAACAAAATAAGGGCTAACGCTATATGGAACGGCTTTTTCATCTCTTCTCCTCTATGGCATAGAATTCTGCTTGCACTGCCTTCCCTAATGGCTCTGTTGCCTGGATCTGACTGACGTTGGCCATGACCGCCTCCAATCCTTCGACGGCGATGCGCCGTTGCAGTTCCACGGCCAGTGGGTCGTCAGCGTCGTCGAAGCGGTAAGCTGCGGCGATGACCAGGCTGAGCGCATCGGGTGTCATACCGGCCCGTTCGACCAGCCGCGCCGCGCCTACCAACCGCTCTTTCGGGCCTAGTTTGCGCAGCGGATCGCGCGCCAGACGAACAACCGTATCGCCCAGGGCGCGGTTGGCGAAACTCTTGAGCAATTCCGCGATGTAGTCATCCAGTTCGGCGGAATCCATATTGTAGACGGCCCGAAACCCGGCGCGCACTTCAGTAAAAGCGCGCGTCAACACGTCATAAATGACCGGGTCGGCGAGGGCTTGCCAGCTCAGTTGGTAGCCGCGCCGGTAGCCCAGATAGCCGAGAATCGCGTGCCCGCAATTGTGCAGGTACAGCTTGCGCTCGATATAGGCAGTGAAGTTGTCGGTGGGGAGCAGTCCCACGATCTCTGGCAAGGGGCCAACGAAGCGCGGGCGGTTCACCGGCAGTTTCTTGTACGTATCCGCGATGATGAAGCTGCAATCTGCGGCGCGCATTTCCGCTGTTGGCCTGGGGATTGTGCGCCCGATCACGACGTCCACAAAGCCGACGTGGGCCTCTGCGTAGGCGTGTAGCGCAGTGGGCACATGCGCCAAAACCATAGCCTTGAACGTAGCTGAGGCGTCCTGCATGTTCTCGCAGATCAGCACGTTGAGCGGCGCGGTCACGTTGAGCTCGGCGCGACGCACGATACCGGCCGCGATGGTCGGCGCAATGTCGGGTAACGAGCGCACCCCAACGGCGGTGGTGACGAGTGATGTTTGGGCCAACGCCGTCACCAATGTCTCGTCCGCCCGGGAATACAACGCCCGTTCAACCGGGATGCTAAGGTCTGCGTTCCAGTCGTTTTCTACCAGCCGTAGCGTATACGCCCGGCGCGCATTCAGCGCCGCAATCAACGGCTCGTCGATCTCCACGAAGGTCAGCAGGTAGCCGGATTCACTGAGCAGTTGCCCCAGAAATCCTCGCCCCACGCACCCTGCGCCGAACAGCACTGCGCTCTTGTCCGCCCCAGGTTGCTCTGCCGTCACTATCCCTTCCCCTGCTTCGATTGCGTGTGTGGGGGATTATATCACAATTGTAGAATCGTTGACTTGGGGATGAAGTATGATAGACTGCCCTGATGTAGAGCATTATCTTGAAACGCGGTTGTATTGAGTCCGCATTGTTGGGCTATCTGTAAAGGGAGACTTATGGGAGATTGGATTGCACCTCCTGTGTTATCGGTCGCTTCGGTGGCGCTCAATATGGCGTTGGCGCTGGTTTTGAGCCTGTGCATCGCCTGGTACTATGAGCATTTTGGGCAGTCACTTGCCAACCGGCGCAAGTTTGCTTACCTGCTGCCCGTGCTGACGCTTACGACGACGCTGGTGATTACGATCATCAAGTCGTCGCTGGCGCTGTCGTTGGGAATGGTAGGCGCACTGTCGATCGTGCGTTTTCGCACCGCCGTCAAAGAGCAGGAAGAGTTGCTGTTTCTGTTCATCGCCATTGCGATTGGCCTGGGCATGGGCGCCGAACAGCGCTGGCCCACAGCGATTGGCGTGGCGTTGCTGTTGGGCTACATGGCGGTGCGGATGCTGTTGAACCGTCGTCGTCGTGACGGCAACCTCTACCTGAACGTCTTCGTGGAAGAGGCTGGCCCTTCGCTTTTTGAGCAGGTCAATGCTTGCCTCTTGGAACACATCAAGGAGGTCGATTTCCGTCGCCTGGATAGCCGCGATGGCATCTTGCAGTTGACGTACTTCATCGATTGCAGCGATCCACACACGCTCACCGGCCTGGTCGATGCCCTCAAGACGCACTTCGCCGTCACCGAGATCAGCTTCTTGCAGCCGGAGCAGGTATTAGGAGGCTGATGCGCATTGAGCAAAGTAATGGAGAGTATAAAGCAAGAGGCAAGGCGCAAGAGGGAGAACAAGCCGCTTCTGCTTCCTGCATCCTGGATCCTGTATCATGCACCTTGCACCCTGACCCCTCCCCGCTACGAAGTCAAAATTCCGCTGCCCGTGCATTGGCTGGCCGATGTGGAAGCCTGGGTGCGGCTGCACCCGGCGCAGTGGCGCGTGACCTATCCGCCGCGCCAGGTGAACAACGTCTACTTCGACACGGCACACTACGACGGCCTCAACGCTAACCTTAGCGGCGTCGGTGAGCGGGAAAAGCTGCGGCTGCGCTGGTATGGCCTGGATGCTGCTCGCATCATGGATGGGCATCTTGAGCGCAAGCGCAAGCAGGGCATGGTCGGCTGGAAGGAAATCGTTCCGGTTGCCGGCGAGTTCGATCTTGCCGGGGCGACGTGGCGCGACCTGACGCGTGATCTGCGGGCCGCGGTAGCGCCTGCGGCAACGCAATGGCTAGACGTCTTCGCCATCCCCACGCTTATTAACCATTACTGGCGTGCATATTATGCCACACCGGATGATGCGATCCGGCTGACGATTGACACCGCGCTATGCGCCTTCGACCAGCGCGCAGTCGCCTGCCCAAACCTGACACGTCGCGCGCACGTGGATGCAGCTATCGTGGTTGAGTTGAAAGCAGCCCCTCAGGACGCCGATTACGTGCGGCTATCGGACGTGCTGGCAAGTTTCCCCGCGCCGGTGGATCGTTTCTCGAAGTACGTTCAGGGGTTGATGGCATGAAAAACCAGACTTGGTCTCTGGAGCGTATCGGCGTTTTCTCGCGCCCGCCGGTGTTATTCACGTTGCTCCTGCTCACGTTTGCTGCCGGCGTTTTGGCGGCGGTACTCATTTTGCCGGCGCTTGCTCCCGCTTCTCCTGCGGCCCAGGCGACCGTCGCGCCTGCCACGCCTGCACCGCTCATACCGACGTCGACACCGCTTCCCACGCCCACACCCACCGTGCCCGACCTCGGCGATACGCTGGAAACGCTCTACATCGACATCACGCCCGGCGATTTTGCTCAGATCGAGGCCAAGCGCCAGGAAGCCCTGGAACGCTGGATTTTGTTGGCGGATGACTCGGACTTCGTGCCCGCGACATTGCGCTGGCGTGGCGATGAGATTCCCGTCCAATTGCGCCTCAAAGGCGATTGGGCCGATCACTTTGCCCGCGACAAATGGTCGTTCCGCATCCGCACACGCGGTGGGCAGTATTTCGAGGGGATGCGTGTCTTCTCGCTGCAAGATCCCTCGACACGCACGTATCTCAACGAGTGGTTGTACATGGAAAACCTGCGCGCCGAGGGCGTGCTCAGCGTGCACTATTGGTTTGTTCGCCTGGTGCTGAATGGCGAATACAAGGGCATTTACGCCGTCGAAGAGAGCTTTGCCAAGGAACTGCTCGAATCTCAGCAACGCCGCGAGGGCGTCATTATCCGTTACAACGAGGATTTGTTGTGGGAGTATTGGGCAGCCTACGACAATGATCTGATGACGCCGCGTGGGGTGACGGATTTCTACATCATCGACGAGTTCGAGTCGAGCCGGGTGGATGGCGATGCGGTGCTTTCTGCGCAACGCGATGCTGCTGTGGGCCTATTGCGCGCTCTGTGGATGGACGCTCAGGTGCCCTCCGAAGTCTTCGATGTGGAGACGCTCGCCAAATTCCTGGCCCTGAGCGACGTGTGGGACGCGCAGCACGCGCTGATCTGGCACAACCTGCGCTTCTATTATAACCCGGTCACGGCGCGCCTGGAACCTATCGGCTTTGACGCGCAGCCGCTTATCGAGACCGCCGTTATCAATGGGCAGTTTCTCAAAGGCTTGTGCCAGACTGTTGCTTATGACGACGTGGTCTTGCAGCAAGCCTATATGCGCTACCTGTGGGAATACAGCCAGCCGGACTACCTGATGTTGTTGGAGCAGCGCTTCAGCGCGGAGCTTGAAACCCTGCGAGCGGCGCTGCTGCCGGAGTTTGGCGAACAACAGATGGCGAACGGGCGTGGTGTACTCGATCCGCCGTGGGAGTATCTGGCACAGCGGCAGGCATCACTGCGCGAACTGCTTTCACCTGTGCAGATGGTCTACGCACACGTTCCTACCGGTGCGCCGACGGATACGTTGATCCTGGATGTGGGCAACCTGCTCGCGGTGCCGGTTGAAGTGGTGGGGCTGCGCGTTGGCGATAGGCTCCTGCCTGCGCAAGCCTGGGACGTGCTGTCCGCCGAGCGTGTCGCGGAGGTCGCCGATGCTGTGGCGCTGCGCCCGTTGCCGCTCGACGCGACGTTCATGCCCTACGTGCGCTTCGAGATTCCGGCCACGATCTGGGATCCCACAACCGCCGATACCGTGACCCTGTCTCTGGAGACCCGTCTCCTCGGGCTGACGCAGACCGTCACGCAACCCGTGCTCCTGGCCTACCCGCCGCCGGTCGTCGCCGGGCCGCGTCCGGCGCAGCCGACGTTGACCGAGGCGCTGGCGCAGCATCCATATCTGCGCGAGACTGCCGACCCGCGGATGCTGACGATCCTGCCTGGCGTGTGGGCCGTGGAAGGTGATCTGCTGTTGCCCGATGGCTACGGTCTGCGCCTTGCGCCGGGAACGACGCTCACCTTTGGCCCCGAAAACTTCCTGCTGGCAACCGGGCCTCTGATTTTCGAGGGTGTGGAAGACGCGCCGGTCGTATTGCGTCCGCAAGGAGAAAAGTGGCGCGGGATTGTCGTCATCGATGCCGGACTGCCTTCGCTGTGGTGCTATGTCACCGTCGAAGATACCGACGCGATCGACCGTGAGGGCTGGATGATGACCGGCGGCATCACATTCTACCGCAGCCCGCTGCGTATGGAGCACAGCCATATTCAGCACACGCGGGCCGAGGACGGCCTTAACATCATTCGCACGCACTTTGAGTTTGTGGACTCCGTCTTCTCCGGCACGTACTCCGACGCGTTCGATGGCGATTTCGTACAAGGGTTAATCGAACGGTGCGCCTTCCACGACATCGGGGCGGATGCGATCGATGTGAGCGGTTCCGACATTGTGGTACGCGACGTGCGTATGGTCAATCTGGGCGACAAAGGTTTGTCGGTGGGCGAGATGAGCCGTCTCACCGCCGAGCGTGTCTTTATCACCAACGCCGATTTTGGCGTGGCGAGCAAGGACCTGTCGCAGGCGAATATCGCAGACGTGACTATAGAGGACGTTCGCGTCACCGGTTTGGCTGCCTACATCAAGAAACCGTCCTACGGCCCGGCGTCGATTATTGCCGAGCGCATTACCTTCGTCGATGTGTTGCCAGAACAACAAACGCTGGTGCAAACCGGGAGTTGGATCGACCTGGACAGCGTTCGTATCTGGGGTATCGATGTGGATGTCGAGGCGTTGTACGAGAAGTGGGCGAAATGATGAATCGGCGAATCAGCGAATGAGCGAATCGGCGAATGTGCGAATTGTGAGTCACGCATTACGTATCACGTTTTGCGCTTTGCTCTTATTTCTGACGGGGTGTGGCGCGCAGGATGAGGGGCAGGGCGCGGCAGTTGCGGTGTGGTTGGATGTGCACGCGTTGCCGTCGGAGAGGGTGGCTGCGCCGGAGCCGTTGGCGCGGCGCTTGCGTGACCGTCCGGTGACTGCCTTGCCGGCGGGCGACGACACGGCAGCGTTGTTGGCGGCCTTGCACGGTGCGCTTCCCGACTACGTCATCTCCTGGCCTGGCGTAGCGTGGGATGGCGTGTTGGCGGATCCCTGGTTTCGGGAACACTACCATTTTTTCGATGCCCTTTCTGCCTCCGACGATGGGCTGACGCCATTGCACATTTTTGGCTACACACCTTCCCCTTTCGATGTTGGCGCGTGGCAAACGGTAGAGCAGTCCTTCGGCGGGACGGGGCTGGAACTCTACGCCGTGCGCGTCAACCGGCAGCGCCTGGTGCCGGGCGAGCTGCTTTACATCACCCTGTCCTGGCGCGGCGACCTCTTCGCGTTCCCTGATGCGCAGCGGTTTGTCTTGCGTTTGTTGGATGTTGGCGGTGCTGGCTTGCGGGCGCAGGTTGAGGAATCGCTGGTTAACGGCCTTCCGCTTGATCTGTGCCGCGATGGGGACGCAGTGACCTCGCGCCACATTCTGGTTTTGCCCGAAGACCTATCCTACGGCGATTACGTGTTGGCTGCGACCCTCTACCGCCGCAGCGGCCAACCGGCTGGCGGCGAAAACCTGCCGCTGCTGACCTTGTCACGTCCTCCAGATGTGACGCACGAGCGCCCGGCCCCGGAGAGCGAGGGCGTGTGGGTGCTTGGCGAGGCTGTGGGGTTGATCGGCTACGATGTGCCGGAGCGCGTCGCACCGGGCGATGCTTTTCGCGTGATGCTCTACTGGCACGCCCGCGCCGCTGTCCTTGGTGATTACACGGTCTTCGTTCACCTGCTGGACGCGAATGGCGCGATTGCGGCGCAGGCCGACGGCAAACCGGTCTGGTGGACGTTTCCCACAACACAGTGGAAGCCGGGTCAGTACATTCGCGATGAGCATATTCTCGAACTGGATGCAGGGCTGCCGCGCGGCGACTACAGACTTGCCGTAGGGATGTACGATGCCGCGACGGGTGTACGCCTGACCGTGACGGACGCGCAGGGCGCACCTCTGCCCGATGGGCGCATCGAGCTTCGCATAGTGAAGGTGCGCTAGGCAATGGACACCCGCAACGTGCGCAGATTTCTACCATTGATCGCGCTTTTTGTGACGGCGCTGCTCTTGGTGCTTATCGGCGAAGCCCTGCCTGAGCGTCTTTCAGACAACCTTGCTGTTGTGGCGGGCGCCAACGTGCCAGAGTTCTCGCCGCCGCCGGGTGTGTACCAGCGCAGTATCCGCGTCACACTGCGGGAAACGCAGCCACGCGGGCAGATTGTGTACACCACCGATGGAACGTTGCCCACGGCCGACGTTGGCCTGGTGTACGAACGTCCTTTCGATATCGAGGCTATGTCGCCGCGTGTGGTCGTCATCCGAGCCGTCGAATTCGTGGATGGCGTCGCCGGCCCAGTGGTCAGCGCGACCTACGTGATGGGCGTTCAAAGCAGCCTCCCCATTGTATCGCTCATCGCTGATCCCGCCGATTTGTGGGATGCCGATCAGGGCATCTTCGCCAACACGTGGGGGCGCGGCCACGATTGGGAGCGCCCGGCAACGGTGCACTACATCACGGCCGATAGCGCCTCTCGGGGGTTCGCGATGCCTGCCGGTGTGCGCATCCACGGTACGGATCCCGCCGATGCCGCCAAGCAATCGCTGCGCTTGTATTTCCGCAGCGAATACAACGCCGCGCGGTTGGAATACCGGCTTTTCGCGCAGCATCCCCAACAACCTGATAGCGCGCAGACGTACAAACGGCTCTTGTTACAAACCGGCGACCGTGCCGGGCGGTGGACATTCTTCCGCGATCAACTGGTGACCGAGGTGGCGACCGCTATGGGCCTCCACGCGGCGCAGGGCCAGTTCGTGCATTTGTTTCTCAACGGCCAAAGTTGGGGTCTCTACCGCCTGAGCGAGCGCATCGACCGCTTTTATCTTGACCTCAACCTGGGCTTCCCCGAGGCCAATCTCGTGCAGGATGGCCGCCAACGCGAGGGCGACGATCAGGCCTGGGACGATCTGGTGGATTGGGTCGCGGATCACGATCTTACTGACCCGGACAACTTCGCTTACGTCGCTGCGCAGGTCGATTTGGGTAGTCTGACCGATTGGGCCGTGTTGCAGATGTATTTCGGCTTCCCGGCAGCGGAGTTGTACGCCGCGTATCCGCAGGGTGGGCCGTGGTTCTTTTTATACGGCGGCGGCAGTCAGGACTTCGCCTCGCGGGCCGATGCCGCACTGTTTCAGGAGACCAATGCCGATTTCACGATCCTGTTGAACGCGCTGCTTCGCAACCCGGACTTTCGGACGCAGTTTGCCCGCCGGTTGACGACGCTGCTCAACACGACGCTTGATGAACCTATAATTCGACGCCGGGCCGAAGCGCTCACCGCGATACTGCGCGACGACATCAAGTACGAAGAAGCGCGCTGGCCCTCACCGTTCTTATGGGAAGATAACGTTCAGGCTTTCCTGGCAGATTTTGCCGCTAACCGGCCTGTGCAGGTACTCCAGCAATTTGCCGCGCTGCTGCCCGTGGGTTTGGTGACGCCGCTGGAGATCGCGGTATCACCGCCGGGGGCCGGGTACGTGTATATGGAAGGGACGCGGCTGGCGACTGAAGACCGTGCGTGGCAAGGGGACATCCTTTCCGGCGCGCCGGTGCGATTCACGGCAGTGCCTGCACCTGGCTTCAGCTTTGCCGGGTGGACGCCCACGTCGCGCGGCAGCGACTCGCCCAAATTGACGACGGCCACGATCACGATGGCGGTGTCGCATCGCGTTACGGCGCATTTTACGCCGACGGTTTCCCCCCCACTGGGGGGGACTAAGGGGGGGCGTCTCTATCCTGACGACGTCGTCATCAACGAATATTGGATCAACGACAATGGCACGTCCTACGCCAGCGTCGGCAACTGGCCTATCGAGGGCGATTGGATCGAGCTGCTCGTACAGCGGGATGGTGTCGATTTGCGCGGCTGGCGGCTCACCAACAACGACACGAAAACCGGGACGGCTGAGGGGTCGATCATCTTCCCCTCCATCGATGCGCTGGCGTCAGTGCCGCGTCATACCGTCATCCTCATTTTAGCGACGGAGAGCGAGAACAACGACCGCTATTTCCCCTCGGATGATGTGAATCCGCGCAACCGCAAGCTGCTGTTCTACATCGGCAACGGGGCGCTCGACGTGACAACCGACCCGGGTTTCGATCTGAGTCCCAATAATGACAATCTGGCGCTGTTAGCGCCCGGCCCGACGTCCGCCTTTGCTGACGACATCGGCATCGACTTTGTGGCCGAGGGCTACGCGGTTACGCCGCACTCGTTCGGCATCCTCGCGGATGGGGTGACGTTCGATCGCCCGTTCCGTAAGCTTGGCAGCGATGATGGCGCGCTCTTCACCGGAACGGGGAGCAATGACGCATTGGAGGATTGGATCGCCGATCCTCCCGCGCCTCTCTCCGGCGACGAGGTGCGCGCGGATTCGCCGAATCTCGTTACGCCCGGCGCGCGGAATTACCGGCAGCGGTTTCCACTGTTTACGCGCTAACCCCGACAAGTCGCAAAAAATCTGTCGGGGCTAGTGCGGAAGGGCTATTTACGCAGCGTGAGCGGCAGGTAGATGCGGTTTGTCTTGCCAAGCAGGCCGTAGATGCCGAGCCATTGAATGTCGGCGATAATGTAATCTGCGGACTGTTCCACTTTTGTGATATTCTCCGTTGTCCAGCCGCTGGCGGTGAGCCGGTAAAGATCGATGGTATTGGGAATAAGGGTTTGTCGCTCGTTGTAGCCTAAGATCAGCCGTGAAGGTCGCCTGAACATTGTGACGGGCATGATGGATGTGTCGGTTTGTGTCGTGCCGGTTATCGAGAAGAAATGGTTGTTGCCTTGTAAGTCGCCTTGTATGTCGGGGCGTCCATCGTAAGTCAGGGTGATCACGCTCGGTGTGGTGAGCACATTCTCCGGTATGATTAGCATCGTAATGTGCCCCGGATAGCTGATCCATAGCAGCGCCCCCTCCGGGCCGACTTCTGCGCTGGCAAACGGGGTGGGAGTTGGCAGTGGTGTGGGCGTGGGTGTGGGCGTCGGCGTTGGCACCAGCCCAAAGGTGGCGACGAAGGCATCGGTTTCACCGCCGGGTTGGTTCTGGTAGGCCGCTTTCAGCGGAAAATCATAGGAATCTGTGCTGCCCGTCACGTAGACAATCCAATTCTTATCGACCGTCAGTCTCCAGCCACGCTCGTCGCCGGCCCCGCCCAAAAACGAGCTGTATTTGAGCGCACCGTCGGAGGTCAGGGCCATCAAAAAAGCATCTCGATTTCCTTTGTGAATGGGTTGTAAGGCGTCTTTCAGGGGGAAATTGGGCGAATATGTCTCACCGGTCACGTAAACGTTGGCGTCGCCATCCAGGTCCAGCCCCCAGGCCCAATCTTTGTCACTCCCTCCGATGAAGGTCGAGAAGCGTAACTGGTTGCCTGCGGGCGACAGTTTGGCTGCGAAAGCGTCTTCAGCGCCGTTGTGTTGGTTCTGGAACGCATTCACCATGGGGAAGTTTGTCGAAAGTGTGAATCCGGTGACGTAGGCAGCGCCCTCAGCGTCGACTGCAAGCCCCCAACACTCATCACGCCCGCTACCACCGAGGAAGGTGGAGTAGAACATGGTATTGGTCCAGGGATCGAGTTTGAAGACAAAACAGTCGTCCCAATCGCCCCCATACGTACTTTGGAATGGATTGACCAACGGAAAATCTGCCGAGGACGTCATCCCGGTCCCATACACATAGCCTTCGTGATCCACGGCGATGCGGAAAATCTGATCGCGTTGCGAGGCGCTGACGTATGTGGAATAAACCAGTTCGCCATAGGCGTTGAAGACAGAAATGAAGCCGTCCTCGTCCCCTACGCCGTACACGTTGGACGACCACGGGTTGACCAGGGGAAAATCGTCAGAGTACACCTCTCCACCTAAATAGACGTTACCGATTGAATCGGCGATGATGTCATCGATCTCTTCGGCGCGCGATCCGCCCAGGAAGGTGCTGTAGACCAGATCGCCGTGGGCGTCAACTTTCAGGACGAAGGCGTCCTCATAGCCGGCGAAGTAAGATTGCCACGCGTTGAGGACCGGGAATTCTGGCGAGAAGGTCTCCCCGCCGACGTAGGCGTTGCCGGCATCATCGACCGCGATGCCGTTGCCTTCTTCTCCTTCGCTGCCGCCAAATACCGACACATAGACTAATTGCCCATGTTGATCTACTTTAGCCACGAACACATCGTTGCCGCCTTTGTGCTCTCCGGGCTGGATCATTGGCATGTCTGTGGATTGTGTGATGCCGGTGATGTACATTGCACCGGTTTTGTCCACAGCAATCGCCCATCCCTCGTCCTGAGCACTGCCGCCGAGGTAAGTGCTGTAGATGAGGATTGGGTCGATCACCAGTGGGTAGTCGGGATTGTAGGCTTCTCCCAGGGCGAAGGTGTAGGTGGCGTCATCGAGCAGGCGGAAGGTGACGTCAAGGGTCTGGCGTTGTCCATCGATGTCCTGATAGGCGCTGGGGATGTGTTCTTGGAGCGTCTCCCCGGAAGGAAGTTGAATGTCGAGCGCGTCTTCGCGAAGCGTTAATGCTGTCTGACCTGCATACTGAATATGGATGTGGTCGGGGTCGGCGCCGGGGGCAATGCGGAATTCCGATTTGAGCCGTCCGCCTTCCAACGTGTAAATCAGATCGATGCCTGGATAGAGCGCGTGGTAGACCACTTCGGAGTACAGGGGCGCTTGTCGTTGCCATTGCGCCGGATCATTGCCGATGAAGTAATTGGCCCTGGCCTGGGCCGGTTTCTGCCCGCTGATACGGACATCCGGGTTGGTGTTCAAAAACTGCATATCCAGGTAGGTGGTGGGCAAGATAAGTGTGACGCGCTCCGGCTGTAAGCGATAATTGAGCTGGCTACCATACGTGTGAAAGGTATTGTTACGTTGATCATAAACGAAGTATCCAGACGATTGGACATCCGGTTTCTCCAGGGGCATTGCGCTGGCCGCAGTGCTTTTTAGGCTTGAGCCGGTGTTCCAGGTCAGACTTGCGCTGGCGAAAAGCAATGTGGCCAGAAGTACAATGACGAAAAGCCCTCTGCTTCTGAGATGGTTTTCCATGTGTGTTATTCTCCATACGTTATTCGATTTTTTGCGTCCTACTGTAGCGTAAAGGGGATGAAAAACGCATCCGCTTCCGTAGTCGTTTTGATTGACCAGCGTGTTCCGTCATCCAGCCAATATACGCCGGTACGCAAGACATAGTCGGCGCGCGCTTCTGCTGCAGACAGGGCGAAGGTATGCCGTTGTATCAGGATGTCGCCCGTTTGCCAGGCATATATAGGGATGCCCAGCCCGTCCGCCACGCCTTTGACCTCCCCGGATGTGGCGAGCAGGTGTCCCATAATGGAGAGTGGGCGCGCTGGCGCTGCGGCGCTCACCAGCCACCACGTCTCAACGTCGAGGCTGTCTTTTTGCCGGTAAGCTGCCGCTCCTAAAAAGGTCAGTGGCCCATCCATCTCGACGGGACCTGCGATAGGCGTCTGCTCCTGGAGTGCTGCGGGCGGCGTCTCGGCGCGCGCAATCCAGCCGCCGGACGCCGGTATGGGCCTTTCTCCCGCGGGCGCGTAGATGGCGAACGCCGGTTCGGTGCGGTACGCGCGCTGGCGATAGACAATGTCCAGCGCGTCGAGACGCCGGGCGACGAATGGGTCTACAGCAGGGGGGGCCGTCAGATGCAGCCGCGCGCGCAGCGTATCCTGTAACTGCGCGCCGTGGAGAACATACCGTCCCGGCGCGTCGCCGCCGGGGATGAGCCAGCTTTGCGTGCAGTCGAAGTCCACGCGCCGGACTCCGGTGCGGCCAAATCCTTCGGCAATCGCGGTATCATCCAGCGGCGCGACCGGCACATTGCACTGTGCGATCCATTCGACAGCGACTTCGTCGGCGGTGACGTGATAATAGTGCAAGGCATTGGCAATCTGCGCATCCGGCGCGCGCCAGCGAAACCAGTCGTACATTTCGGGGTCGGCCAATGGGATGCCGTTAAGCGGCGACGTGCTGATGACGTAATCGCCGGGCGGCGGCGCAAAGCGTGAGGGAAAGACCGCGGGCGTATCACCGCCCAGAGGTGTCAGTGGCGTGTAGTTCACACCGTAGACCGTCGGATCGTAGAAGGCAAAGGCCGCGAGATGTAACCTGTCGATGCCCTCCATCTCCTGAAAGCGCGCTACTGCCCTATACCCCTGTCCCCAATCGGTGTTGGAATCCGCCAGATAGCGCCAGCCCTCTTTAGGACCACCGCCAATTTCATTGAAGAATGTCAGATAGTGCGGCGCAATGGCGAGCGTGCCGATAATATGCCAGGTAAGAAGCAAGAGGCAAGAGGCAAGAGGCAAGAAGTAAAGAGTAAGACGTGATGCGTGATGCGCGATGCGTGATTCACCATTCGCTATTCGCCATTCGCCATTCGCCATTTGCGCGCCGATTCCCACGTACAGAAATGGCAGCAGCGGCAGCAGATGCCGGTAGCCGATATTGAACGGGCTGGTCAGGCTGGCCAGGGCGTAAAGGAGCGGAAAAGCGTAGAACGCGATCCAGGGCAAGGGATGAGTGCGGTGTGAGATGGATGCTTTGCAATGCAAAATGCGGTATGCGCCACGAAAAAGGAGTGCGCCAAGCAGCAGCAATAGCGGCAAGGGTGTTTTTAGCAGAAACGCGACTGGGAAATACTGGGGCCAGCCATGCATGGCATTTTGTCCCAACAAAAACGCCTCACGCCCATCGGTAAGGTTGTCTTGCAGACGCTGCCACCGCTCGATGTGACTGGCTGCCGGCAAAGGGATTGTGCCGCCCAAGATGCCCGCCAGCGGGCGCATCTCGAAACCATAGAGTGCCCAAAGCAGCAACAACGAAACAACCGCTATCCCGGCGTAAGCCGTTACCATCTTGAGCAGATATTTTGCGCTGCTGTGCTTTTGCCGTCCTGCCTCAAGGAACACACCAAGCCCTAACACCGGATAGAGTAGCAAGGCGGTCAATTTCGCGCCTTGCGCCAGTCCCAACAACAGGGCGGCGCTCCACCAACAGCGTGGTGTGGGATTTCGCAGCCAGCGATTGCCGGCCCAAATCGCCCAGAAGATGAACGCCGTTGCGCCCATATCGGTGGTGGCCAGACTGCCATGGGCGAGGAAGTTCGGGTCGAAAACGCATAAGACCAACGCCAGCAGGCCCGCCCACGGTCCGGCCCACGCCGTTGCGCAGCGATAAACCGTAGCGGCAAGCAGCCAGGCCAGTAATATCGCGGCGAGCCTCGGCGCAACGATAACGCGATCCAGGGGGCGGTACGCCAGTGTCGTCGCTTTTGTCACTGTGATAAGGTTCCCCGTGGCGTAATCGGCGGCGTTCTCTGGTGGAGATAGATCAGGAACGAAGAAGAGCGGCCACGCGAAGAGCGCTTTCGCCACGGGGACGTGTTCGTCGAAGAGTCGCAAGGTGCCGGTGCGCAGGTATTCGTAGCCACTGGTGATGTGAAAGGCTTCGTCAACCGTTGCCGAAAGCTGCACCGCCGCATTTGCCAGTTGCGCATACAGTACGATCAGGAGCAGCCATACGACCCAGCGTGTGCGGTGAGTTTTCATCGCGTCGGGATTTCCAGTTGTCCAACGGAGATAGAATCGCTGGTGGAACCATCGTCGAATGTGACGGGCAGACGTTCCAGCTCAGGATATGTGTAAGCGCCGGTGCGAAAAGCATACTTACCGGGCGGAGTTTCTGCCGGAATTATCAAGCGGTGACGTTGAATCAGTAAGCTGCCCGGCGTCCACTGCTCCACCGCGACGCCCAATCCATCGCCGACCGCAATCGGGAGGCCGTCTGGCCCCAGCAGATGCGCCATCAGCGACAGAGATTGCGCTGGTCGCGCCTCAATGCGCCACCACGTTTCCACTATCATCCCGCTCTCGCCGGTCTGTAATGGGGTTGCTCCGTATCCGAGGAACGTCAGCACTTCGCCCACGGCGGGTGTGTCTGCGGCGGGCACTGGCGGGGCGATTTGTGTCGCCGCGCTCCATTCGTAGACCGCGAACGGCGGCGCAAGCCCCTTGCGTTTTTGTGTATAAGCCAGCCGCCCGCGTTCCAGTACTGTCCACGACGCGCCGGCAGAATCAAGCGTCAGCACATAGCGCCCTTCTCCCGGCGGAATGAGCCAACTTTGTTCGCAATCGAAGGTAAAAAGCGGGATGTTTTCCGCTATACCGAGGCCCTCACGCAGCACATCGGGAGAGAGGGGAACCACCGGCGTACTGCATTGCGCTGCCCAGTCAATCGACGGCTTGCTGGAGACGTGATATATGAACATGGCGTGGCCGATGCGGGTCGTTGGTTCCAGATTGCGAAAATAGTCGAACATCTCCGGGTCGGCGATCGTGATGCCTTGCAATTGATTACTGCTGATCGCATAAACGCCTGCTGGCGGGTTGAAACGTTGGGGTAAGACAGGTGGCGCATCTGGCCATGGCGGCAAGGGGGTATAATCTAACCCGTACGCGCGGGGATCATTGATTGTATACTGACTCAAGTAGAAGTCTGAGATACCTTCTGCATCCAGATAACGCCGCAATGCTTTCCAGGTCTGTCCCCAATCCAGGTTAGAGTCAACCAGATAACGGTAGCCGCCATCCGGCCCGCCAGCGAAGATGTTGAAATAGGCCAGATGCCAGGGAAAAAGGGCCAAGGTCACCCCCACATACCCTATGAGCAACAATCCCGCTATAGAACGCAGGACATGAGACCCCAGACGTGAAGTGCGCAGTATCGGCCATCCACGGGACGACCGCCGCATCCCATAGCCAGCGCCCATTACGTAGATAAACGGCAATATCGGCAGTAGATGGCGATAGCCAATGTTGATTCCACTGGCGAGACTGAGGCCGAAGTAAAACGGCGGAAAAAGGAGCAAGGGAGCAGCGGTGCCGAGGCGCATAATCCCTTTGCGCCACACTGCGGCTGTCCCTCTGATCAATGTCACACCACAGAGCAGCAAAGTGAGCGGTGGTGTCTTTAAGACAAAAGCGATGGGAAAATAGCGCCAGTCGCCATGATGGTAGGTCTGGCCCATCAGAAAAGCCGAATGGCCGTCGCGCATGTGCTCCTGGAGCTTGAGCAGCGGCAGAAGATGACTGGGGGCGGGTATAGCGAAAGGCAGGCCCGGTGCCGGTCCAAACTCAAAGCCGTAGATGGCCCATAATGTCAGAAAAGCGCCTCCCGCAATACCTGCGCCCTGGATAAGGTAACGCTTCGGGAGGCGTATCGTGAACAATTTCCACACGATGAGGAACGCATAGATGGGGCCAAGCATCAAGGCTGTGTTTTTCGTCCCCAGCGCCATGCCCAGTGTGAGGGCCGCGCCCAGCGCGCGCGCACCGGTGGGACGGCGCAACCATCGCGCAAAGCAGTATAGCGCGCCGAAGATGGCAGCGGCAGCTCCCAAATCTGTAGCTGCAACCCCGGCATGCGCCAACATATTGGGGTCGAAGGCAAACAATCCCATGGCCAATAGCGGCATAAGACTCTGTCTTCCACTTACATCCTGAGTCCAGCGAAAGATTAGCGCGCCCAATATCACACCCACAAGCATTGTTGGAACCCGCGCTGCAAAGAGAAGCGGCTCAATGGGGCGGTAAGGCACAATCGTATGTTGCGCAAACTCGATGAGATTGCTTGTCTCCCACCCTGGAACGTCACATGGATCGGGTAAGGGTGGATCGGCCAGCAACAGCGGGGCGGCCTGCAACATTTTTAGCAATGGCGGGTGCTCTTCCACCAATCGAAAATCGCCGGTTTTCAGACAGGCATAGCCGCTGGCGATGTGCAGCGGTTCATCGAGTGTGATGGAAGTCGCGCAGGCGGCGAAGCTCACTTGGGTGTAGAACAGTAAAAGAAGCGCGAGTGCCCCCCATCGCAATAGAATGTCCTTCCGGGTGTTCATAGAAGGCCATTATACTTCGACTGACAGGCGTGACAAGGTTACAGAATCATTGACTTGAAAGTGAAGTATGATAGACTGCCCACGCAATGGTTATCGCAAAGTTGCTGCGCAAGGCAAGGATTCCGGTTTTTCTGGCGGGTGCGACGCTGCTCTTTTTCTGGCCGGTGTGGGTGGCGGGGTATCGCTTTCCTATCGGCGGCGGGGATTTATGGGGGCAAATTCACCCCGTTTGGTCTTACGTGGCGCACTGGCTACGGCATGGCATCATTCCACTGTGGCACACGGGGATGATGGCGGGCGATCCTATCGTCGCCGAGGGGCAATATGGGCTGTTCAATCCGCTCAACTGGCCGCTGTTCTTGCTCAGTCCCGTCCCGGCGTGGGCCGTCTCGCTGCGCGGGATGGCGACGCTGTGGCTGGCCGGCCTGGGGATGTACGGCTATCTGCGCCATTCCCCGGTATGGCGACTGCGTCAACCCGCTGCGCTTATCGGTGCGCTGGCCTATATGTTCGGCGATCCATTCGTGGCGCATCTGGGCCACCCGCAGTTCAACGACGCGATGGCCTGGCTGCCGTGGCCGCTGTGGGCGCTGGACAATGCGATGCGCCGCAAGCGCGCGATTCCCCTGGCGGCGTTGGCGCTGGCGTGTCTGGCGCTGTCGGGGCACGGGCAGGCGACGCTCTATGGTGTGCTGACCATCGCCGGGTATGCGCTGTGGCAGGCGTTCGCCGGTGGATGGCAACGCTCGCCGCGCCGGATGGGTCGCCTGGCGTTGGCAGGACTGCTCGCCGTGGCGATGACGATGCCCGCGATGCTGCCCGGCTTCGAGCGGCTGCCCTACACTGAACGCGCCAATGTTCCCCCGACGCCCGGCGAATATGAATTTCACCTCGATATGTGGCGCGACTTTATCACGCCGCTGTTCCACGGACGCAATCACCGCACGTTCTGGGGGGCGTGGCAACGAGTGGAGACCGGCTCGGTCGGCATCGTAGCCTTGGGGTTGGCGCTGCTCGGTTTGCTGGCGCGTCCTCGTTGGCGCACGGCCTTTCTGTGGGCGGTGGGTATACTCGCCGTCTTGCTGGCGCTTGGCACCCAGGGGCCGCTGTATCCGATGCTGTCGTCGTTGCCGCTGTTCGATGCGACGTGGAAGACGGGCCGCGCCATTTATGTGCTGTCTTTTGTATTGGCGATTGCGGCGGCAGAGGGAACGGAACGCTTGTTGCGCAGGCCGCGTTATGTGTGGAGCGTGGGGATGCTGAGTGCCGCCGTCTGGATTGCCTTGCGCGCACCTGCGTGGGCGGCGTTCGCGCCGGATGCTGCCGCCGTCGCGCGCGCGTTGGTGGGGTTGTATGTGGCGGCGGTGGCGTTGGCCGGGGGTGCACTGCTGGGTTTGGGGGTGGGGCGTAACCGCCTCTGCCGGGTGGCACTGCTCGCGTTGGTGTTGGTCGAGTTGGTCTTCACCGGCGCGTTCGCCGACGTGGAGCCGGCCCCAGATGCTGCTGAAAATCCGCATCGCGCGGCGTTGGCATATTTACAGGCCGATGAAGGCTGGTTCCGCGTGGATGTGGATGGCGCGGCGCGGGGACTCTGGTCGCCATCGGGACTGATGGCATCAGGCTTTGACGTTCCGTTGGGTACCGGCAATCCGATGGAAATCCTGGCGTACAATCAGTTCTACTGGGGTATTCCGTACAAGGGGATGCCGGCCTATCAACTGCTGGGCGTGAAGTACATCATCGTTCCCAAAGGCGCGCAGCCGGGCGGAGACGGGATTTGGCCCGTGTTTTTCGAGGATGCACTGGTCGATATCCACTTGAACACTAACGCGCTTCAGCGGGTCTGGCTGATCTACCACACGGTGCCTGTGGAAACATTGGAAGCAGCGTATGCCCACATCTATGCTGCCGATTTTGAACCGGCACTGACGGCGACTGTGCTACAAGGCCCGCTACTGGACACGTCAGGCACCGGGCGTATCGAAGTGCTGGCCTATGGCCCTAACCGGGCGGCTTTCTATGTCGAAACGAGCGAACCGGCGCTGTTGGTGCTGAGTGACTTGCTCTATCCGGGCTGGCGTGCCACGGTGGATGGTCAGGCTGTCCCGCTTTATGCAACGAACGGCTTGTTTCGCGGTGTCGTTGTCCCTGCCGGCGCGCATCGCGTGGAGATGCGCTTTTTCCCGCAATCGCTGCGCTGGGGGCTGGGGCTGTTGGGGATGGCGTCATTGGTGATCGGGTGGATTCTCACCACGAATCTTCACGAATTTCCACGAATGAAGAAAGCTGCTTCGTGAGGTCGTGTGGTTTTGGGTAACGCTGGGTTGTGATCCGGCGTAAGCGCATAAGATGAACGAGGCGATGGATAATCATTCTGCACGCGATAAAGGGCGAATATTCCGGCGAGTGGCGGGGATGGCTTTGCTCTTGCTGCTGGCGTTCGTGCTGCGCGTCTGGGAATTGGATGCGGCAGATCTGACCTTCGACGAAGTGGCGACATTCTTCGTGGCGCACCGTTCCCTTGGCGAGATGCTGCGTTACGTCATGGGGGCGGCCCGCGAGCATCCCCCGGTTTACTACATACTGATGTCGCTGTGGATGCGCTGGGGCGGGACGAGCGAGTTTGCCGTGCGTTACCCTTCCGTACTGATCGGGGTGTTGACCGTGGTATGGAGTTTCCGTGTGGGACGCCGGCTGGGGCCGCGCGGTGGCTGGTGGAGCGCCATCTTGTGCGCTGTTATGCCGTTCAGCCTGTGGGCGGGACGCACGGGCCGGATGTACGGCCTGGTGCTGCTGCTCGCGTTGATGGTGATGGAGAGCTGGCTGCGTTGGGTGGAGCGTCCAGGGGGGCGGCGTTGGCTTGGTTTCGTCGTTCTGTCGTTGATGGCGGCGCTAACGCACTATTATCTCGCATTGTTGTGGCCGGTGCAGGCGGCGTTGCTGTTGGTGCTCCCGCGGACCACCCGTCCTATTCGTAAGCCGTGGATGGCGACGGCTGTGGGCATCGGCCTCATTGTGGGTGCTTTTATTGCCGTCTCACCGGGCATCCGGGCGATGGTGCTGGATGTGGCGCGACGGTTTCCCGGGCGTTGGTGGCGCATTCAAGCATGGGGCTTCGTCTTTGCCGACTTCTACTTCTGGGGATATCGTCCTGAACTGGTGTGGCTCCTCTGGGTGGGGCTGAGCCTGACGCTGGTGGGATGGCTGGTATGCGCGCGCCGCAATCTTTTGAACGGGGTGTTGCTCGTTGCCTGGGGCGTGATTCCGCTATGGATGGCGTCGTTCGTCCCCGAAAATTTGGAAACGCGCTACCTCACGCCGATCTTTCCGCCCGTGCTGTTTGGCCTGGCTGCGGTGTTGGCGAGTCTGCGGGGACGGGCGCTGCGACTGCTCGCGGCTTGCGGCGTGTGGACCTTCGCGTTATGGCGCGTGCCGCCATTGTACGAGAATCCCGATACGGATTTCTCCACCCGCGTGCAGACGCTGCACGTGGCTGCGCAACCCGGTGACGCGTTGGTGATGAACGGCCCGTGGCCGGCACTGCTGCTGCAATACTACCCACAACCGGACTTCCTGCGCGTTTATGCTGTGCCGCCCGCCGCCCCGCCTGGTTTTTCCGCCGAAACTGACATCCCTCAACTGGAGCAGATCGTCCGTGAGCATGCGCGGATATGGGTTTCCTACGGCGCGATCCAATGGGCCGACCCTCAGTACAGCGTGAGCCGGTGGTTGGCGGAACACACGTACCGGGTCTACGAACGTGCAGGAATGGCGTTGTATCTTCGGCCGGTCGAGGCCATGGTTGAGGTACGGGCAAATGTCGCGCTTGGTCCGCATGTGACTTTGCGTCAGGCTATGGTAGATCGGCAAGCTGGGCAGGTTGGCGATGCAGTGCGGGTGGGGCTGGACTTGAGAGGGCAATCGTTGGATCGTTCGCTTTACGTCACGTTGGGGCTGCTTGATGTGTATGGTAATGTCTGGCAGGAGCGCAAAACGAATCTTGGCCCCCTGCATCAACCGGCGCGCAGTGAATTGCCGGAGCGGTGGAACGAGCAGTTGGGGCTGTGGCTGTTGCCCGGTTTGCCGCCCGGCGATTACACGTTGGCTTTGCAGATTCAGGGTGACGATATCGCTATGGATGAAGCCGCCAGTTACCACGGCTGGATTCCGCTCACGCCGTTCCATGTCGATGAGGGCACGGCGCAGGCTGGATTGGTAGGTCTGCTGCCCAATGCCGATGATGCGCTGCCGCGATTCGATAAAACGCTCAGGGTGGTGGGCGTCGAACCGCACACCGCGAAGTCAATGCAGGGCTATGCGGCGGGATTCAATGTATGGTGGCAGGCCGATGGAGCGATTGCTGCGGCACAGCTTCGGGTGCGCCTGGTTGGGCCGCAAGTGTGGGAGGCGGGTGTCTTCCCGCTCGGCCCGGATTTTTACCCGCCTGACGATTGGCAACCTGGGGAAACCGTCCGGCAGAACGTGGTTTTTCGACTTCCCGATGAGCTGACGGCGGGTCGTTATCGCGTGCAAGTGCAGGTACAAACCGACGATGGCGTCGCGCTGCTGCCGGATAATGTTGCCGGGAGAGACCGGGCGGAGTTGTTCACGTTCGTTGTCGAAGCGCGGAGACGCTCTTATGCGCCGCCGCTGTCGAGGACGCGGCAGGATGTGCGTTTCGGGGAAGTGTTGCGGTTGCGCGGCTACCGGTTGGAACGGCAGGTCGTGCATCCTGGCGAGAGCGTCGCATTGACCGTCTACTGGCAGGCGATGGAGAAGCCGCCGCAGATGTACGCGGTCTTCAATCACCTGCGCCTGCCGGACAACACCTCGCTGTGGCACGGTGATTCGTGGCCGCAGGCCGGCCTGTACACCACTGAACACTGGCGCAAGAATGAGGTGGTGGCCGAGGCGTATACCATTGTCATTCCTGAAGATGCGCCGCCGGGCGATTACCCGCTCTACACGGGCGTTTACAACCCGTTCAACGGCGAGCGGCTTCCGGCAGTGACGCCGCGCGGCGAACGTCTACTCAACGATGAGGTTGTCTTGCTCACGTTGACTGTGTTGCCGTAACATCTGTGACTATCCGACTAACAACTACCTGACTCTGCTAACAGGAGTGTGTATGTCCAGGATTTTTCGCGCAGGGTTGCCGCTGCTGCTCATCCTCGCCTATTTCGTGTTGGGGATGGCGCAGGTGACGCACGCCTCGATCACGTTCGATGAGGGGCCGCACCTGGCGATTGGATACGCCACATTACGGACCGGTGACTTTCGCCTGCAGCCGATTCACATCCACCCGCCGCTGGCGAATGTACTGGCAGCGGCTCCGCTGCTCCTGCAATCCGACCTGCCCGATCCCCGCGCCGTGGATGGGTGGGAGATTGCCAGCCTGTCGGCAATCACCGACGCGGTAGTGTGGCGCTATCCCCAACCGGCGCGTATTGCCGTGGCAGGGCGGGTGCCAATCCTGTGGCTGGGCGTGCTCTTGGGGGCGCTGCTCTACCGCTGGGCGAAAGACCTGGGCGGGTGGCGCGCCGGGCTGCTGACGCTGGCGCCCTACGCCTTCGATCCAAACTGCATCGCGCACGGCGCGCTGATCACGACGGATATGGCGGCGGTGTTTTTTGTCGTGGCGACGTTGTATTTAGCGAATGGCAAATGGCGAATAGCGAATGGCAAATGGCGGATGGTAGCCATTGGCGTGTTGCTGGGATTGGCGCAGTTGGCGAAGGTTTCGGCGTTGATGCTTGTGCCGGTGGTGGGACTGCTGTTGTTGGTTCGGGCTGTGGTGGGGCAGAATGGGCGAATCGGCGAATTGGCGAATGGCGAATTACGAATTACGCATCACGGATTACGGATTACGAATTACGGATTACGGATTACGAAAGATGTTTTGCGCGCGTGGCTTGTCGTTTTTGGAGTTGCGGCGCTGGTGGTGTGGGCGGGATATAGATTCGAGGTCAGCGCCGTGCCGGGTTTCCCGTTTCCGCTTCCGGCAGGCACACACGTGCGCATCTTTCAATCGCTACGCGAGCATTACGATTTGGGGCATCCTACCTTTCTGATGGGGCAGGTCAGCAATCGTGGATGGTGGTGGTACTTTCCGGTCGCCTTTGTGTTGAAGACGCCATTGCCAACGCTTCTACTTGCACTTTGGGCGGTTTTACGTTTTGTGCTAAAACGTTGGGACTTTGGTATGGTAAAGCACTGGAACATGCAAATGGTAAATATGCTCGCCCTGTTCCTTTTTCCGGTACTTTACGCAGCATCCAGCTTGTTCAGCTCGGTCAATATCGGATACCGGCATCTGCTGCCGCTGCTGCCGTTTCTGTATGTGGGAATCGGTATGCGAATGGCAAGTGGCAAATGGCAAATGGCGAATGATGCATCACGCATCACGCATCACGCATCACGTCTTACGCCTTACTTCTTGCCTCTTGCCTCTTGCTTCTTGCTTCTTACCTGGCTCATCATCGGCACGCTCACCGTCGCGCCGCACTTCCTGACATTCTTCAACGAGATGGCGGGTGGGGCGCGGGGCGGCTACCGCTATCTGGTGGACTCCAACCTGGACTGGGGACAGAATTTGTGGGATTTGCGCACGTGGATGGACGAACACGCCGAAGAGCGCGTCTATTACGCGCACTACAGCCCGGCTCGACCGGACGTGTATGGCATTGATGCGATGTATCTGCCGCCCGATCCGCGCGCGGTCGCCTTTGCGCCGTGGAATCCCGCGCCGGGCTTGTACGCCATCGGTGCGACGGTGCTGCAAGGGCCGTATGCGCCGGACGTGAATACCTACGCCTGGTTTAGAGGCCGCGAACCTGTGGCGCGCCTGGGCAACGCGCTGTGGCTGTATCGCGTCTCGCCGCGGGAGGCACCGAGCTGGGTTACACTTTGTGCCGGTGTCCCTTTCTCGCCGGAGGATGTGGCGCAGCGGGTGGGTGTGGATGAACTGCGCGTCCTGTGGCCCGATTGCACTCACACGTCCGTTTATCCGGCGGGTGCGCAGCCGGGGATCGTCGTTGCCGCGGCGGATGAAGCCGCGCCGCCTACGGCAGAGAGGGATGTGGCGTTGCGTTCGACGGCAGGGGAAATCGAGTACGCGGTATATCGCTTGCCGGGGACATCCCCGCTGCCCGAAACGGCACTCTCGAAGACTGACGTTGATGGGCCGTTGGACTTCCTGGGTTACACACTCGATACGGCCGGCGCTGAACCCGGAAAGGATGTCGTTTTGCAGACCTATTGGCGCGTCAAGGAGGTTCCGGGACAGCCACTCTCGCTGATGGCACACCTGCTCGACGCCGGCAGGACGGGTGTTGCTGTGGGGGATGGAATGGGCTTCCCGATTGAGCAGTGGCAGCCGGGAGACGTGATTGTGCAGCGGCACGTGCTGTCGATTCCGGCGGATGCGCGTCCCGGTGTGTACACCGTCATCACCGGAGCCTACTGGCTGGATACGATGGAGCGCTGGATGATTTGGATTGAGGGAGGGGGGCACACTGGCGTGGTGGTGGGAACTGTGACCCTTGAGTGACCGTGAGCATGATGCTTGTAAAAATACAGAGAGCGATGCAGGGTAGGAGAGCGCAATCTGGGCGAAGCGGCGCCGTACTGTGGCGACGCGGTTTTGTGCTCTTGCTGGGTCTGGCCTTCTTCGCACAACTGGCGTGCGGCTCGGTGCATCTCTCGCTGACCTCCGATGAGCCACCGCATTTTGTGCACGGCTATACGATGCTGACCACAGGCGACACGTGGGCGCTTGCCGAGCACCGTCACCCGCCGCTGCTGAACGTCTGGGGCGCGTGGCCGCTGCTGCTGCAGCCAGAACGCCCCGATCCACGCGCTGTCCCCGCCTGGGGAACGGATTTCGTCCTCTACGTGCGCGCGCTTTGGCCGCAACTGGGGCCGGTTGAGCGCCTGGCTTTCGTCACCCGTTACCCGCAGATGCTCCTGGGGCTGCTGCTGCTGGCGCTGGTCTACCGCTGGGCACGGGAACGCGCCGGCTGCGTCGGCGGGCTGCTTGCCGTAGCGGTGATGGCGTTCGATCCCACGATGATCGCGCACGCGCAGCTCAATACCACGGACATCGGCATGACGCTGTTCGCGTT
>JAIOAS010000042.1 GCA_019873725.1 Chloroflexota bacterium
TGTCGCGCAAGCGCGTCATCATCTTCGGCACAGGACTGTGGGGCATCTGGACGCTCTTGTGCGGGTTCACGCAAAACTTCGGCCAACTGCTCGTCATCCGCGCCATCTCCGGCCTGGGATTGGGCTGTTTGATGCCCGCGACGTTCTCGTTGATGTCGGACACGTTCCCGCCGCGTCAACGCGGGCGCGCGCTCGGCCTGATGGAGGCATTCGGGATGCTGGGCCTGGTGATCGGCACGGTTGGCCTGGGCTTCCTGGCGACGCCGACGTTGTGGCGCTGGGGCTTCTTTCTGCTCGGCGGGTTCAGCGTGCTCTCGGGTGCGGTGGTGGCGCTGCTGGTGAAGGAGCCGACGCGCGGGGCAGCGGAGCCGGAACTGGCGGGCAAAATCACCGAGGAGCAGGCCGCGCAGTACGCGATCAAGCTCTCCGACGTGCCGAAAGTGTTGAAAATCCCCACCATTTGGGTGGCAATCCTGCAGGGGTTGTCGGGAAGTATGCCCTGGGTGGTGTTGGGGTTGTACCTGATCACCTGGATGGTGGATGTGCGCGGGATGACGGAGGCCATCGCCTTCGATCACCCGCAGGGCAGCGCGACGCTGGCCTTTTCCGGCATCGTCATCGGCACGGCGATCAGCAACGTGCTCGGCGGCATCCTCGGCGACTGGGCGGAAGGCAAAAACCCCAAGTACGGCCGAACGATCGTCGGGCAGATCTCCGTCTTCTGTGGGATTCCGTTGAGTTACATCATGCTCACCAGCGCGACGGATTGGAGCTTTTGGCCGTTCTTCTTCCTCTGCTTCGTGACGGCGCTGCTCATCAGTTGGGCGGGCAAGGGAGCGAAGGAGCCGATGATGCAGGGCGCGGTCCCGCCGGAACTGCGGGGCACGGCGTTTGCCTTCACGACCTTCGTGGAGAGCGGATTCGCCGCGTCGGTGGCCTATATCGCGGGTAGCCTGGCCGACCGGATCGGCTTCACGCAGGCAATGCTGTGGACGATCCCGTTCCCGTGGGTGATCTGTTTCATCCTCTATTCGCTCTTCTACTGGGCCTATCCGCGGGACGCGGCGAAGTTGCGCGCCTTGATGGCAGAGCGCGCCGCAGAAATCAACGGTGAGTCGGCACAGGGTTAATCAGGAGACTTTTTACCACGAATTCACACGAATTAGGATATAAAATTAGTGTAAATTCGTGAAGATTCGTGAAGATTCGTGGTTTGTCTTTGGAGGGTACGCGATGCACGTTGAACTGATTGCGTTGACGCAGTATCTGCGCGGCAATGGGACGCCGGAGGAATTGCTGGAGCACGCCGGGCGGGTGTGTTATCGCAGCGAAAGCCGCGGTGATCCGGCGAAATTCTTGCGCGCGCGGTTGCGTGAAGGCCACGAGAGCCTCATCGAACACGCCAGCGCCACATTCGAGATCAGCGGAATTAGTCGAACGTGCTCACACCAGCTCGTGCGGCATCGGATTGCCTCGTACTCCCAGGAATCGCAGCGCTATGTGGATATGTCCGATCCCGCCCTGGTCATCCCCGACGCGATTGCCGAGGATCCCCGCGCGCGGGCCGCGTGGGAGGGATTTGTCGAAAACGTGAAAACGACGTACCAGGAATTGCGCGAGTTGGGCATCCTCAAAGAAGACGCGCGCTTTGTCCTGCCGAACGCCACCGAGACACGCATCATCGTCACGATGAACTTCCGCGAGCTATTGCATTTCTTCCGCCTGCGCATCACCCCGGAGGCGCAGTGGGAAATACGCCGCATGGCAATCGAGATGTTGAAGCTGCTCGCGCCGCACGCCCCCGCCATTTTCGGCGAACTACTGCGCGAGCTGCGCGCCGAACACCCTGATTTCTTCGCAGCCTAGACCATAAAATTCTCTACCCCACCTTCCTACGCCGGCAAAAAAGACATTTTGCGGGTGCATTTCAATTCAGGGGCAAAAGCCAGATAACTTAAATCGCAGAGTTCGCAGAGAACGCAGAGGGATAAATCTCTGCGAACTCTGCGTGCTCTGCGGCACGATAAGGAACGGTCGCCCCAATTCTGAAATGCCCCTTTTTGCTCTAAAATTTGCATTGCACTAAAGAGAGACTTATAATAGGAAAGGTGGATTCCAGGGGGCCAAAGGAGGTGAAGTTAGAAAAACAAACCATTTCACACACGTTTCCCGACCACATCTGATCACATCATCAAATTGTTATTCTTGCAACACATTCAACATCGCAGCTACCCATTTTTCGCATCTATGTTCTTTAAACAGTCACTACGCTTTTTGAAAGGAGGTAGTCATGAATTCGATCCTGGTGCTGCTTATTGCGGCCGCAGCCCTCATCGTTGGGTATGGCGTGTACGCCCGGCGTATTGACCGCAACGTCGTCCAGCCCGATGGCAAAAAGGCGACCCCAGCCAAGATGTATATGGATGGCGTGGATTTTACGCCCGCCAGCCGTAACGTGTTGTTTGGCTATCAATTCAAGTCCATCGCTGCGCTTGGCCCCATCACCGGCCCGATTATTGCCGTGCAGTGGGGATGGTTCCCCGCTATGCTCTGGATCATCCTGGGTACGTTCTTCATCGGCTGGGTGCAGGACTACGGCGCGATGATGATGGGCGTGCGCCGCGATGGTGATTCGCTCGGCGCGTTGAGTTACAAGCTTGTCTCCCCACGGGCGCGCACCATTCTGATGATTTTCCTTTACTTCTATCTGCTGCTAATTATGGGCAGCTTCGGCAACGCCGTCGGCAAGACACTGATGACCAACCCCAAAGTGCCCTTGGGCATGTTCATCGTCGTGCTGATGGGTATTCTGGCTGGGCAGATGACCTATAAGTGGAAGAAGGACATCATCCTCACCACGGTAGTAACAGTCGTGCTTACCTTCGTCGGCATTTGGCTCAGCACCACAAAGCCGGTGGCCGCCTTCTTCAACGGTTTGTATGGCCTGCCCGAATCGCCGGTGTGGTTCCTGGGCAACACGCAGGCGCAGGTCATCGGCACGCTCCTGGTCATCGTGTTCTGCTATCTAGGCTCCGTCATGCCGATCTGGTCTTTCGCGCAGCCGATCAACTACATCTCCTTCTGGATCGTCTCGCTGGGTATATTGGGCGGGATTCTCGGCATGATCATCTGGCGTCCGGGGATGGGCGACTTCCCGGCCTTCACCAAGTTCACCACCGCCAGCGGCCCGCTGTGGCCGATGCTCTTCGTCACCATCGCCTGCGGCGCAATCTCCGGCTGGCACAGCCTGGTTTCCACCTCCGGGACGGCGCGTCAATTGGAGGCCGAGACGGACGCCCTGCCAGTGGGCGGCGGCGCGATGTTCCTGGAAATGATCTTTGCTACCGTCGCTTTCTTGACGGCGACGGCGGCGTTTGGCGGCTTCCAGGGCTATCAAGATGCCGGCGGCGCGGGGAAAGCGCTGGCCGTGTTCTCCGGTGGGCTGGCAAACTTCTTGAGCCATATCGGCATCCCCAAAGAATTCGGGACGGCGTATGGCTCCGTCTTCCTGACCATCATGGCGCTGACAATTATGCAGTTGTGCGTGCGCTTCATGCGCGTCGCCAGCGCCGAACTGGCGGGCGATAAGTTCCCGGCCATGAAGAACATCCATATCGGCACCATCGTGGCCTTGCTCTTGACGCTCGTCTTCGTGTGGGTCATTCCCTGGCTCACCATCTGGTCGGCGTTCGGCGCGGCCAATCAATTGATGGCCGGGCTGGCGTTGATGTTGATTGCCCTGTGGGCGATGTCGGAGGGGCGCAAGCATACCTGGGCGCTATATCCGGCGGCGTTCATGATCGTGACAACCATCGCCGCGCTGCTCTACCTGGCCTACACCAACTTTGCCAAGCTCTCCAGCCCTGACATCACCACGCAGGCGGCCATCGCTGCCGTCCTGGTTGGCCTCATTGCGGTGGTGTTGGTCGTGGCGGCGGCTTTCCTCGTCTACGATGGGTGGAAGGCGCTGCGCAAGCCGCAGCCAAAGAAAGCGCCGGCCAAGGTATAGCCGTAGCAATGGAGAAGGGCTGGCCCCCCCCTTTTCGACGTTAACACGTTTGAACGTTGGAACGTTTGGACGTTGAAACGTTCCAAAGTTCAACACTTTGTGAGGAGCAGACATATCGTGGAGCCGGGCAGCCTCAGGGACAGACTACAGCGCATCGCGCACGCCGCGCGCCAGATACTGTATGGGATGACCACCTACGAGTGGGCGCAAAGCGCGAAGCGGGAACGCGCCGAAGTCGAACGTCTGTTTGTCCTGCTCAGTTTTGGCGACCTGGTAGGCGTGCCCATTCTGCCGCCCTACTACACCTTGCGTCTGCTCCCCTTCGTCGTCCCGGCGCTCAACCGCTGGAAGCGCAGTCTGCTCCGCGAGCGCGACTGGACCGACCTCGCAGAATTTATCGAAGGGATTGACTAACGACTACCCGACTAACGACTACCCGACTTTTTAAGGAGAATAATCATGCCAGAAGAACAACGTGAAAGCAAATTGAAGCAATTGGGCCGTTCGGTGAAGGAATTCCTGTACGGCATGGCCGGTCACGATATGACCCGCTTTGCCCTCAAGACGCGCGGCAGTATGGAGCACCTGTTCATCCTCATCACCATGGGGGACTTGCTCGGCATTCCCATTCTACCGCCCTATTATTCGCTGCGCCTGCTGCCCTACGTCGTGCCGCAAATCTCCACGTGGAAGCGGCGTATGCTGCGCGAGCGCGACCTGACCGACGCGCTGGCGTGAGCCAGACCCATTCCGTTGGGCCATGTCTAAACGTTTCAACGTTCCAACGTTCCAACGTTTAATTTAAGGAGAAACTATGTCACTTGCACAAGTTTTCCGCGAACATCCCAATCGCCGCTACATCGAGTTTGGCGGCAAAGGCGGATTAGGCAAGACCACGTTCTCGGCGGCGACGGCCTACTGGCTGGCGCAGCAGGGCTACAAGGTGCTCGTCTTTTCCGTGGACCCGCAAGCCTCGCTTTCGGACATCTTCGAGCGCGACATTTTCGGCAAGGGCGCGGTGGAAATTGCGCCCAACCTCTACGCGCAGGAGATTGACGCCGACCAGCGTATCCGCGAATATCAGAACGAGATCCGGCAGAAAATCCTCGATATGTACGGCCTGGACGAGGTGCCAAAGGAGATCGAAGACTACATCCAGGCCACCGCCGCCGAACCGGCGATGGAGGAAAGCGCCATCTTCGACGCCGTCGTGGATATCGTCGTCAGCGGCGACTTCGACTACTACATCTACGACCTGGTGCCGCTGGGCCACGCGCTCTACTACCTGAGTATGGCGAGTGTCTACGATGAGTGGATCGACAAGATCACCGCATTGCGCACGGAGATGCAGGAATACGCCCAGGTCGCGGCGATGCTAGAACGCAAGAAGGAGAGCGAGGAGGATCAGATTCTCGCCGAATTGCAGGACATCAAGAAGCGCATCAACACCTCGTCGGGCATCCTCACCGACCGCGAAAAGACGGCCTTTTTCTTCGTCGTCACCCCAGAGGAAATGATCATCCTTGACACGCAGAAGGCCGCCACCCTGTTCGCCAAGTATCAAGTGCCGATTTCCGGTTACATCGTCAATCGCGTCATCCCGCCGGAACTGGCGCAGCAGAACATCCCCGCGTACTTGCAAAACCGCATCGAGATGCAGAACAAGTACCTCAAGCAGATTGACGAAACCTTTGGCGCAAGCGTCGTGGCGCGGGTGCCGGAGTTCGAGCGCGACATCACCGGCCTGGAGATGATCAGCCGTGTCGCCGCAGCCTTGTTTGGAGGTGAGGCATGAGCACAGCATCGATGCAGACATTTTTCACGCAGCACCCCCGAATGAAGTATATTTTCTTCGGTGGCAAGGGCGGCGTGGGCAAAACGGTAATGGCAGGCACGGCGGC
The DNA here is from genome assembly GCA_019873725.1 of Chloroflexota bacterium. Taxonomy (GTDB): domain Bacteria; phylum Chloroflexota; class Anaerolineae; order B4-G1; family SLSP01; genus DSWT01. Next base: position 5,911 of record JAIOAS010000042.1, read on the forward strand.
GCTGTGGCTGGCGCAACAAGGTCGCCGCACGCTGTTGGCTTCCACCAATCCCGTCCACTCGCTCAGCAGCTTGCTCGATCAGAACGTCTTCGGCGCGCCGACGCCCGTGAACGGCGTCCCCAACCTCTTCGCTTACGAAATCGACACCAAAGACACCATCGAGCGTTCCAAAGTCGAACTGACCCAGAAGATTCAGTGGTTCCTCAAGTATGCGGACATCAAGACGCGGGCGGATGAATTCGTCGAGTCGGCGACGATGAACCCGGCCTTCGAGGAGTCGGCGATGTTCGAGAATATGATCGACCTGATGTTCGAGGACAAGTACGACGTGTACGTGTTCGACACCGCCCCGACGGCAAACACGCGCCGTCTGTTAGGCATGTCCAGCGTCTACGGGATGTGGGTCAACAAAATGGTGCAGAGCCGCGAGGAGGCCAGGTCGCTCCGCGAGCTGCTCTCCTACAGCCGCAAGAAGGAGAAAGACCCGCTGATGGAATATCTCCTCAATCTGCGCTCACGCATGGAACGCACAAAGGGCCTGCTCACCGACGCCGAAAAGACGGCCTTCTTCTTCGTCACCCTGCCGGAGGCACTGCCCATCGCCGTCATCAAACGCTTCATCGGCTGGTTCCACGACTTCGGTATCCCTGTGGGCGGCGTGATCGTGAACATGCTGATTGACAAGGCCGACGTCACCGCCGACACACCCGATTTCGTGCGCAACCGGATCGCCATGCAGGATCATCACATGGAGGACATCCGCGCCAGCTTCCCCGACATCCGGGCGCTTGTCCCGCTCTTCGAGACCGAAGTGCGCGGCGTCGAGATGCTCAAGCGCACCGCCGGGCAGTTGTTTGGGGGCTAGAGACTGTTTTACCACAGAGACACAGAGTTCACGGAGTTTTTTTTGGGCCTCAACGCGCTGACATCGTTCTCAGTATCTTCTCTGTGTCCTCCGTGTCTCTGTGGTGATAAGGTGAAATTATGCTCAATCATCCGGCATTTTTGATTCTCGCTACAGGTCTGCTCTTCATCCTGGGATTCGGTGGGCTGTCGTTGTTGCGCCGCCAGGGACTTTCCACACGCTTCGCGGTCGAGGGGTTGATCGTCACGGGGGTTGGCGCCGCGCTGACGTTTGCGTTTCCGGGATTCCCGCCGTTGCTGTTCCTCGTCGTACTCTATCTGGTGACGATGCGCGTGCGGCTGCTGGCGGATCTGGCTAACGCCTTCCTGGCCCGCAAGCAATTCCCGCGAGCGATGGCGACATACCACCTGGCGCTGCGCCTGTGGCCTGATCCGGTGAGCCGGCAAATCGTCCTCATCAACCGGGGCGTCGCCGAACTGCGCGCCGCCGAACCGGAGACGGCCTACGCCACCCTCACCGAGGCGCTAGGCAACCAGGAATTCAAGATCGGCGCGCACTACCTGGCAGCGGGTTACTACAACCTGGGCCTGGCGGCGCGGCGCACCGGCCGCGAAGCCGAGGCCGTTCGCCGTTTCAACGAGGCGATTGATGCCTTACCCCATTCTATCTACGGGCAGGCCGCCCGCCGCGCGCTGCAGGAACATTCCCCCAAACAGGAGCCACAGTCCGGTACGGATGAAAAAACCGGCTGAAGCCAGCGTGTACACTGGCCTCAGCCGGTAAAACTGGAATACACTTTACCGGACGAATTTGTTCATCCTCATTGATTGCGCAGCACCAACGGTAGGTAGATGTTGTGTCCTGCTGTGACCCGAATCGTCGCCGTATGACCTAGCCCATCGGTGTAAGTGTAGGTACCCGGTTCTGTGAACTGCCGCCGGTAGACTTGTCCCGGTGTCAACATTCCACCATCAAAACCGAGCGTGTCGCTCAGCGGGTTGCGCGCGCTGAGCAGGCGCAGGAAGGGGTTCTCCACCAACGCGAGCTGTGTCTCCGGCAGCGCCGTCGTATCCCAGGGCGCATGCCATTCCACCGTGCCGCCCACCGGCACGTTGAGCGTCGCCGGGGTGGGGCCGGCCGGGTTCAACATCACTTGCGCCACATCCCCGCCCGCCCACGGCGTGAGCGGCACGTTGACATGGACGATCTCGTTGACCACCTGGATCACCGGACTGCGCCACGACTGATAGCCTGGCTTGCCCTCCACTTGCAGGTAGTAGTAGCCAGGCGGCGTGAAAAAGGCAAAATAGCCATCGTCGCCGGTCACCTGCGGGTTGACCTGGTTGTGATAGAGGTGCGCCGGCCAGGGCACCCAACCGCCCCATTTGGGCATGGAAATCATGCAGGTCACGGTGACGCCGGAGATGGTGTGCAGGGTGGGGCTGACGGGATCAAAGCCCTGCGTCACGTCAAAAACATAGCCATCGGGGTCAATCTCCACACTGCCGTTGGTGCAGCGCAAGTAGTCTATGTCGCAGATGTTGACGGCGTGCGCATACTCAATGTCGAAAGTCCAGTAGTCATATTCCATATGTCCGGTGTACCATTGCCCATCGGCCTGGACCTTCGGCTGCGTATCCTCGCAGAGGTACAGGTGCAAGTGGGTGTTCCAGAAACCGTAAACGCCCGGGATGACCCATTCGTCCGAGGCAAATTGGCCGGTTTCTGCGTCCCGGAAGCGAAAGACCAGATGCTGCCCGGCTAGCGGTCCCATCGTCGGCGTGCCCTCCCAGTAAGAGCGCTGGGGGTCCCAGAAACTGTGCGCGGGGACGAGATGCGCGGCAGCGCTGTCTACACTGCACGTATCCGGACTGGTCAGCATGCAGGCCCTGGCCGTCACGGTAATCGGCTCCTGCGAGTGCAGACTCTGGTAGGTGGATGTAAAAACCCCGCGCGCGTCGCTGGTGGTGGTGATCACCTCGGCGCCGTTCTCAAAAACGCGGATCAGGGCATTACCCAGCGCCAGCCCGCTCACATTGACGACATCGTTGGTGTAACAGTATTCGCCATCTTCAATGGAGGTGATCAGCGGTGGGTAGAAGGGCGTGACGGTCTCCGCGCCCAGGTTGAACAGATGCCCGCCGGCTATTAGCGTCGCCCGATTGTCAAGCACTTCACCGGGTTGCGGGTGGCCGACGGCGCTGATATGCACTTCCGCCGAGTCGTTGACCGCGATGGGGTCAGGGGTGTGCCAGTGGAGGCTCTGCCCTTGCGCGCTAAAGATCATCGCCGGGTTGTGTGTCTCGTATTCCAATGCTAACGGCGCCGGCAACTCATCGGTGATGGCGATATGTAACGGTTCGGAGTCCGCCGTGCCATGAAAGAAGCGCAGCAGGTAATGCTGCCTCACCGCAAAGTTGACCTCGCCTGTAAAGTCATCCACAGTCACAATCCCCTTGGGCGCAAACGCCAGTTTCTCGGCGATCAAGTCAGTTTCGGGAGTGAAGCGATACTCGTCCGCCCCCAGGTCGGGCAGCGTGCCGGTCGGCGTGGGCCGCGCGTCGCCGTCTATGTCGTGCGTCACACCGGTCTGGAGGGCGCGCTCAACCGCCATCGAGAAGCGGGTGAGGTGGATGCCATCCCAATCAAAGCCCGCCGGTCCCGTAATGCTGCCGGTTGCGTCGATCGCGCCGACGCTGGGGGTGGTGTTGCGGTCCCACAGGGTTTGCCACAGCATCGCCGCGCCGGAACCGGCCAGACGCACGCCGGTCTGATTCTCTGCCAGGATGGTGTTGGTGAACGCGGCGCTCGCGCCGTTTTCGACGTAGAGGCCGTTCCCGGCGTTGCGCGCCAGCGTGGTGTGCCAGGCGGCAAGCTGCGTGTTGGGGACGAGCCGTAGCGCATCGCCGGCAATGTCCACCACAGCGTTGTTCGTGAACTGCGCCCCGGTGTTGGGATGTACATGGATCCCCTTGCGGCTATCGCGGACGAGGTTGTCGTCTAGCGCGAACTGCCCGTCCGCCAGGACACTGACCCCGCGATTACGCTCGAACGTGTTGCGCGTCAGCGTCAGTTGAGTGGCTGGCCCATACGCAAAGACGGTGAAATTCGTCTCCGGCAGCATATCCACTCTGGCGGCCGGGCTGCCGTTGTCGGCGATGAGGCTATCGGCGATGACGACGTGGCTATTGTAGAGCCGCACGGCCACATCCGGGCGCCAACTCCAGCCGTAGCCATTGTTGACGATGTTCACGTGTTCCAGCCGCAGTTCGCCGGTCAACACGTTCTGGGCGGCGATGGCGCCGCTGGTGCCAATGTGCCAGTTCTCGTAATAGCCAGGCAGGGCAACGGCCGGGATGCGGTTAGGATAGCCCGCGTAGCGCACGGTGACGTAGCGCAGCAGACCGGTGCCACCATCGAACGACAGCCCTGACCACTGATCCATGCCGGTGTCGGTGAGTGAGGTCAAGGTAATGGGCTGCGTGGGCGTGCCCACAGCCTGGAGGTGACCCTGTACGTACAGTTCGCCGTTGCGGGGCGTCATCACCGTGGTCCCTGGCGCGATGGTGAGTGTCACGCCTTGGGCGACGATGAAGTCTTCATTATCCAGTTCATAGGCCTGGTACGCCGCCTGTGGATACCAGGTCGTATCCTCGATGAGCGTGGCCTGCGGGGCAAAGACGATCCGATTGCGCGGGGTGACCTGGAAACTATTGTCAATGAGCGTCGCGGCCCGCACATTACCGCTGAAATACACCGGCGCGCTGGCCGGCTCGCTGCCCAGATCACTGATGAGTGTGTCGCTGACGACCACATGGCTGTTCTCGATCCACATCCCCCGTTGCGTATGGCTGGGCTTGGAAGCACTGATGATCTGGCTGGATTCGATGGTCACCGCGCCGGTAAGAACATTGATGGCGCGGATGGGAGCCGACTCATAAAGGCCACAGGTATAACACTCATCCCCCGTGTAGCGCACAATCGCATGGCGCAGTGTTCCCGTGCCGCCATCGAAAGCGATGCCAGACCATTCCCCTGGCCCGGTGTCGGTAGGCGAGGTGAAGATGACCGGCAGGGCGCTCGCGCCAACCGCCTCCAGATGCCCCCGCACGAGCACCATGCCCGCCCCATCGTTCACATCGCCGACATGCACCTTAACACCCGGTTCAACAGTCAGGATCCTCCCGGCGGGCACGGTAAAAGCTCCTGTCCCTGCGCGCAGCAGGCGGTAGCTGCCCGCCGGTTGTGCGTTCAAGGTCAGGTCACGGTCGGTTATGGTGTCTGGGGTGAAGGCTGCCTGATTGTAGATATTGTTCTCCAGCCGCAACCCCGCCAGGCGCACATCGCTGGTTGCGCCGGTGATATAGACCGGAAAGTCGTTTTGCGCCAGATTGTCGCCAATGCCGCTGAAGCGGGTGTCGCTCACCACCACGCGGCTGTTCATCACATACAGTCCGGTACTATTGTTCGGCCCGCCCGCCGAGGTGAGCACCTGGCTGGCTTCGAGCGTCACCGTGCCCGTCTGCACGTTGAGGGCCACGATGCCTGCCGAGTAGCCTGGGCTGCCATAGGAACCCGTCCCGCTGTAGCGCACGATCGCGTGGCGCAGCGTCCCCGTCCCGCCGTCGAACGCGATGCCGGCCCACTGGTACGGCCCGCTGTCGGCCTGCGAAGTAAAGGTAATAGGTTGCGTGGCGTTGCCGGCGGCTTGCAGGTGGCCTTGCACAATCAGCGCGGTATTGGCAGCCTGGACCGTCACCCCTGGCTCGATGGTCAGGGTAAAGCCCGCCGCCACGGTCACATTAGCGGACATCAGGTGCGGGCTGTCGGCCAGGCACCACGTCTCGTCGGCAGCAATCGTGCCGCTGTGCGGGCCGGGCACGCAGGCCGACGGCGCCGCCTGTACCTCGTTAGTCGGACGAGTACCCGCCAACACGAGCGCTGCCAGCGCCAGCCCAATACTCAAAGCAATTAAAGCGAATTTGGTTTTCATCGTTTGTTCTCCTCGTACAAAATAAACCGCCCTTTGCTGTTCATGGTGAAGGGGACATAGAAGCCGTGTATTTATTTGTCCTTCGTCTGTGGCCTGTCAGCAGATGTCGTGATCGTATGCGTAGCGATGAACTGAAGCAATTCCTCCGGCATACGGATATGCTTGTGTTCCCCGTTGGTCACGCACTCCACCTGGCCTTCCCAGGCAGGTGGAACAGCCTGGGCATCCACCCACAAGCGAACAATGAAGGTGATCAAATGACGCATGGCATCACTCCCCAAACGATCTGGGGACAATATAGCAAAGGGGAATAACGGGGGAATAACAGGAGATAGGAAGCAAGGGGCAGGAAGCAAGGGGCAAGGAGTAGGGAAGAAACGCAACTCCGTCCCTCACTTCCTACCCCTTACTCCTTACTCTTTACTCTTTACTTCTTACTCCCTCTCAACGTCTCGTATAGCACGCGGGTTTCAGGAGCCGGATCGGCGTCGAGTTCAGCGTGCAGGGCGCGGGCACAGTCTTGATAGGCGCGGAGGGCTTCGCTGCGGCGGCCTACCTTTGCCAGGCAGGTCATCAACATGCGCCACACCTCTTCCAGCCAGGGTTCACGCTCCAGGATGCGCCGGGCCAGCTCGACGCCTTCGGGCCAGGCCTCGGCCTGCACACGCTCTTCGAGCCAGGCCATGAGCACATTGAGATAACGTTCGCGCAGTCGTTCGCGTTCGCGCAGCGCCCAGTCCACGTAAGGTTCTTCGGGCAGAAAGTCGCCGCGATAGAGCGCCAGAACTTGCTTCGCACCGGCTACACCAGCACGCGCCGCCTCCTCGAAAGCCCACACATCGCACCACAGGCCCGCAGTCCGGCGCAATGTCAGCGTCTCTTCATCGCGTTCCAGGTAACGCGAAGGAGTTCCCCGGCTCAACTGCGGCTCCAGGATACGTCGCAATTCAGAGAAGGTAGTGTTGAGTGCCAGGGCCGCCGAATCCGGTGGCAGATCAGGCCACAGGACGTCGAGTAGCTCATCGCGGGCAACCGGCGCGCGGCGCAACAGCAGGTAAAGCAGGAGTTGGCGGGTTTTGCGTCTCTGCCATGCCTCAGCGGGGATAGGGATGCCGCCCTGAAAGACCTGGAAACCGCCCAGGGTCAAAATGCGCAGCGGCGGCGGGGGCAGGCTGTCGAGCGCCTCACGCAGACGTTCTGCGGCTCTCCCTGCTGCGCCATCCATAGTGCGATAATGCGCAAGCAGCGGATTAACCCACGCCTGTTCCTGGACAAGCCAGAAGGCATAGCCGCCGTTGAGAATGTGGTTCGCCGCGTCGATCCAGACAACCTCGGCTTCCAGGAGATGCTGCGCGTGGAGCAACCCCGCGAGCAGCAGCATTGTTTGCGCCAATTCGAAATTGGCTTGCAATGGCGTCAGCACGGCCAGCGCAGCGCGGAAATCTGCCTCAGCCTTTGCCCAATCCTCTAAAGCCCATGCTGCTCGTCCGCGTTCGAGTAACGCCCGGCCCTGCATGTGCCGATAGCCTGTGCGTTCCACAATGCTGAGTGCGTCGGTAGCCCAAGCCAGGGCAGCCGGCAGATCATGCATGGCCCGGCAGAGACGGGCGCGTCCCAACCGCATCAGAAAATCGAGTTCTGGCAACCCGCCGGTCTCGGCGATGGAACGGCATTGGGTGAAATAGGCGTCGGCCTCGGCGAAGTTGCCGTCCTCGCGGGCTAACTCGCCATGCACGAGGTACCAGTAGCCATCGGCGAGCGTGCCGGGGGGCGCAATCTGCCGCAACTCAGCCAGCCAGTGTAATGTCCGCTCACGCTGTCCCGTCACCCAGCACGTCCAGGTGAGGTTGGTGAGCTGTGACCAGATCAGTTCGGGAAAATTGTGGGTGCGCGCCAATTTCAATGCCTCTTCATCGGCGGCAATCGCCAGCGTAAATTGGCCGCGCGGCGTATAGACGCCGGCCGCCAGACTGTGCAGGCCGCGCACCAAAAGACGCATCACCCCCAACTGGCGACCCAAATCAATCGCCTTTTGGAAAAAACCCTCGGCGGCGACAATGTCGTCGGTCTCGGCGGCGCATATACCCAGGGTCAGCAAAACTTCACCACGCGCCGGAGATTCCATGCCGGTCAGAGGAAGCGCCTGCTCCAGTAACGCTCTGGCAACGGCGTAATGCCCCAGGCGGATGTGGGCATAGGCAAGCGCGGCGGCAGTAAAGCCGTGGGCATCACCGTCGCCGGACTGTTGTGCCAGGGTGAGAGCCTCTTGTGCCTGACGGATAGCGGCAGGCACATCGCCCGCGCGTTCCAATTCGCGGCTGGCATGTAACAGCGCATTGATCGAATGTGAGGTGTCCATGACCTGTATTGTATATGAGTTACCGAGACTTCAACTTCAGTTCAAACGATTGTAATGGTCTTTTAACCCTAACCCGACATATTTGTGCTAAAATAGTATCAGTAGATCGAAATTTAAGCAGGAGCCAGACTACAAAAGTCTCACGAGGTACCTGATTGAGCCAATGTGTACGCTAAACAACAGGTCTGCAAAGCGAAGTATCGGCTGAGACTTTTGTAGTCTTTGAAAATGGATTCGCCGGAATAGCGTTGAGGGTAACGGGATGGATAACGAGATAGGGTTGGAAACGGAATTTGCCCCGGCTGAACGCGCGTCGCCACGCGAGATCAACGCGCATTTCGATGGATTATCGACAACGCCGCTGTTGCACGACCTTATGCGCGCGATCCCCAACATCGTGCTAATCCTGAATCAGAATCGGCAGATTGTGTTTGCGAATGAGCGCCTCCTGGAGCACCTGGAAATACAGGATATACGCGAGATTCTGGGGCAGCGTCCAGGTGAGTTACTCAATTGCATCCATGCCTTTGAAACGGAGGGCGGCTGCGGCACGACCCGCTTCTGCCGTCACTGTGGGGCGGTGCGTGCTATTCTCCAGGCCCAAAAAGGCCACATGGATGTGCAAGAATGTCGCATTCTGCGGACCGACGGGAGAGCGTTGGACCTGCGGGTGTGGGCGACGCCCCTCACCTTCAATGGCGAACGCCTGATGGTTTTTGCGGTGATGGACATCGAGGACGAGAAACGCCGCGCGATGCTGGAACGCACCTTCTTCCACGATATCCTGAACACCGCCGGTATCATCCGCGGGACGGTGGAATTGCTGCCGACGGTGGAAGAGGCCGAGACGGCCCGACAACTGCAAGCACTGTTGTTGAGCGCCACCCGGCGGTTGATCGGCGAGATCGAGATACAGAACGAATTGGTCGCTGCCGAACATGGTGAACTCCAACTGGCCTATGAAAATATCGAGGCGCGCGCATTTCTGCACGAGCTGGCCCGCATCTACACCACGCACAAGGTCGCCCACAAAAAGCATATCCAGGTGTCACCGGTTGCCGAGGAAGTCGTTTTCCAGAGCGATCCCCGTATGCTGGCCCGGGTGTTGGGAAATCTGATCAAGAACGCGCTGGAAGCCTCGCAGCCCGGCGACACGGTAACGCTGCACTGCGCGCGCGCCGGCGCCACGGTCCGGTTTATGGTACACAATCCCACGGTGATGCCACCCGAAGTGCAAGAGCAAGTGTTTCAGCGGTCGTTTTCCACCAAGGGGGAAGGCCGCGGCATCGGCACGTATAGCATCAAACTGCTGACCGAGCACTATCTCCACGGCGAGGTGGCATTCCGCTCCAAACCGGGCGAGGGGACAACGTTTGTGGTGACGTATCCGCTGCACCCGCCCGCAAGATAGCCCCCTTCTATGTTCGGAGCGGATCGCCAGATCCGCGATTCCTGCACGCCGCGTCAGGACTGCCGATCCCTGACAAGCCTGAGCCGGGGAACAACGTGCGCTGCGCAGGACTAAGCGTTCTCGAACCCCAAGGCGCGTTCCCGCAGGCTGACGAACCGGTTGTGCCCGATGATCACGTGATCCAACAACTCCACTTCCAGCAATTTCCCGGCATCCACCAGCCGGCGCGTCAGAGCAATGTCTTCCGCGGAAGGCGTGGGATCGCCAGAGGGATGGTTATGGGCAACAATCACCCCGGCGCAACTGCGGCGCACCGCGCCGCGAAACACCTCGGCAGTGCGCACCAGCGACGTGTTGAGGCTGCCCTTGTAGAGGATTTCCTGATCCAGCACGCGATTGCGCGTGTCCAGGTACAAAACCATAAAGTGCTCTTGCTCCTTGTGGCCCAACAACGGCATAAGCAAGTTGGCGGCGTCTTGCGGCGCGCGGACCTGAAAGCGTTCTTCTGGGCTTTCAACCATCAAACGACGCCCTAGCTCCAGGGCGGCCATCAACTGTGCCGCTTTAGCCAGACCTAAGCCACGCTCCGCGGTGATTTGCGCGAAATCTGCGCGCGCCAATCCGGCCAGGCCACCGTATTGCACCAGCAGCCGTGTGGCCATGGTCAGCACATTTTCGTCTTTGACGCCGGTGCGGAGAATAATGGCAAGCAGTTCCGGGGTCGACAGCGCCTGCGGTCCAACTCGCGCCATCCGCTCGCGCGGGCGTTCATCCTGAGGCATTTCTTTGACGGTTAGATAAGGCATCGTTGGGTTCTCCCTCTTCTTCGTGGTCGGCAAGCTTTGCACCTGCATTGAGTGTAGCGAAAGCCAGAGGGTTGTCAAATGGGCTTTTATGTTTGATTTTTGTTAAATCCCGCCTAGAATTGACCAATAGGTACCTGACTCGCATCATAGATTACGAGATATACTAACCGTGCAGTAAATTTTCCATTTCACCACGGAGGCACAGAGGGCACGGAGGATTTTTACACGGTTTTCTTTGTGTTCGCGGCAACTTGCCGCCGTGTCTCTATGGTAAATTTTCAGCGTGCGTTTGGTATAAATTTCTAATGTTGAAGAGGAGAACAATGTCGAGGAAACTGAGATTTGGTCTGATCGGATTGGGCGAAATCGCCTACAGTTCTACCGGGCACGTGCTCCGGCAAACCGCTAACGCGGAGATGATCGTGGGGATGGATCCGCTGGCGGATATCGCCGCCTCCTACGCGGCGACCTTTGGCATCCCGTGTTCCACGAACCTCGATGATGTGCTAAACCACCCCGACGTGGACGCGGTCATCATCTCCACCCCGCACAACCTGCACGTCCCGTTGGGCATCCAGGCCGCGCGCGCGGGCAAGCACGTCATCGTCGAAAAGCCGATGGCGACCACGCTTGAAGACGCCGACGCGCTCATTGCAGCCTGCAAAGAGGCGGGCGTGCTGTGTTCGTCGAAGGAAGGCAGCGTGCGCTACCAACCGGCGACGGCGAAAGCGAAGGAACTGATCGAACAAGGCGCCATCGGCGAGCTGATGGCGACGCAGGTGAGCGGCGCGTCCAACAAACCGCCGAGTTACTGGACCGGCGGCTATACCGGGCGCGTGCAGACCACATGGCGCAAGTCCAAGCTCGAATCCGGCGGCGGCGTGCTGATGATGAACTACATCTACGATTTTTACCGGCTGCGGTACATCACCGGTCAAGAGATCGTGCGCGTCTTCGCCGAATTCGGCACCTATCGCACGCCCGTTGAGGTTGAGGATTTCATCACGTTGACGCTGCGCTACGCCAACGGCGCGCTCGGCACGTGGATGGCGTCCTCGTGCGCGCCGGGCGCCTCCAAGGCCGGCGCGCGCGGCACAAAGGCTTCCGACAACCGCATCTTCGGCACCGCCGGGCAGATCGTCTTCGACAACAATGCCTTGTTGGTCTACACCGACAACGACGTGGAGGGCCTGACGCCCGGTGAGTGGACGCAGCTTTCGTTCCCGCAGCAATCGGACAACTATGCGTACCAGGTGTATTTCGAGCAGTTTGCCGAAGCCGTCTTCGCCGGCCGCGAGCCGGACATCCCCTGCGAAGAGGGCCGCAAGACGTTGGAAGTGTTGCTGGCAGCGTACCGGTCGGGGGAGACGCACGAGCCGGTGACGTTGGGGGCGGTAGACGATAAACGGTAGGCAGATTGTCACGTTTGGGTATGCGGCCAAATCTATGGTACAATCTCAAGCATGAAAGCTCTGTCGCCATTTACAAATTTTGGGAGGATACGATAAACGTATGACAAAAAAGAAGCCCGCATGGCAGAAACCCGGCGTCGTCTTCCAACCCAGGCTGGCGCAAGCATGGCAGCAAGGCATTGACCAGATTGTCAACGCCATTGCGCCGACGTTAGGCCCGTTGCCGCGCCTGACGCTCTACGACCCCAGCGTGAGCAAGGGGAAACTGCCCGAAGTGCTGGACAGCGGGGGCACGATAGCCCGGCGCATCATCCAAATCAAAGGGCGCGACCGGGACGTGGGTGCTATGCTGCTCCGCCACATGTTATGGCAGATGCAAGAAGAAGTCGGTGACGGGACGGCAACCGCGGCGGTGCTCTTCCAGGCCGTCTACCGTGAGGGCGTGCGCTATCTGACATCCGGCGGCAACGCGATGCGGCTGCGCGGCTATCTCGAAGAAGGGCTACGCGTCATCCTGGCCGAGTTGGCGACAATGCGCCGTCACCTGGAAGGGAAAGAGAGCCTGGCAAAACTGGCCTACAGCATTTGCTACGATGAACCGTTGGCAAAAATGATGGGCGAAATCTTCGACATCATCGGCGCCTACGGACGGTTGGAATTGCGCAGCGCAAATGGGCGCGAGATCGAGCGCGAATATGTAGAGGGGATGTACTGGGACAGCACACTGCTTTCGCGCACGATGATCAACAACCCACAGCAACAGCGCGCCGAGCTGGAAAATCTGGCGGTGGTCGCCACCGACCTTGAGATTGAGGATCCCCAAGACATGGTGCCGCTGTTGACCCTCTGCATCAAAGCCGATATTGAGAAGCTGCTTATCATCGCCCGTAAGCTGGCCGACCCCGTCCTGGCCTTGTTCGCCCTCAACCGCGAAAAAGGCCGCCTCAAACTGGAAATGGTCGGGGCAAAGACGCCCGGGACGTCGGTAGATGATCAGCGCATGGCCCTGACGGACATTGCCGTGTTGACGGGGGGACGACCGTTGTTCCAGGCTGCCGGCGACACCATGCGCCACATCCGCCCGGAGCATCTGGGCCGCGCCCGTCGCGCCTGGGTCAATCGCAACTTCGTCAGCATCGTGGGCGGCAGAGGCGATCCGCGTGCCCTGCGACAGCACATCGCCGCCCTGCGCGCCCTGTTCGCGCGGAGTACCGACGCGCGAGAGCGCGCGACCCTTCAAGAGCGCATCGGCAAATTGATGGGTGGCTCGGCTACCCTGTATCTTCCCGGCATGACCCAACTCGAACAGGAGTTCAACAAGGAAGTAGCGCAGCGCACCGTCAACGCAATGCGCGGCGCAATGCGCGATGGCGTGGTGCCGGGCGGCGGTGTGGCCCTCCTCGCATGCCGGGAACGCCTGCGCGCATACTTTGCCGACGCCGGCGAGCCAGAAGCCCGCGCCGCCGGTCACATGCTCTGCGACGCTCTCGAAGCGCCGTTACGCACCTTGCTACACAACGCCGGTTTCGAACCGGGCGCGATTCTCGCCGACATTCGGGCCGCCGGACCGGGCTACGGGTTTGATGTCCGCGCCGGGCGACTCGTCAATATGGCCGAAGCCGGCATCTTCGATGCAGCCACCGTGCTGGAAACGGCCGTCCACAGCGCAATCAGCACCGCTGCTCTGGCGCTCACCACCGATGTGATGGTCCATCGCCGCGATGCGGGCGATGCGATGATGACAGGGAAACCTTGAGGTCTACGATGTCTGAAAATACCCAAGATATTGTATATGCGCTTCAATGTGCACAAAATGTATGTTTTGCGGCCCGCGCGTCGGGACTGTATCGCTCTACCGACGGTGGGCGCTCCTGGGAGTTTGCCTACACCTCCCTTGCGCTCACCGACTCGCTGCCAACAACGTCGGTGGTGATCTCACCCGATTTTGCCACGGATCGCACCGTCTTTGCCGGCGTCTCCGGCGGCGTGCTGTATTCGCTGGATGGTGGCGATAGCTGGCAGATCGTGGAGTTGGGCACGCCACCGTCCACAGTCTCAGCGTTGGTCATTTCGCCGGATTTCGGGCGCGACGGTGTCCTGCTGGCCGGAACGATGGAGGATGGTGTGTTCCGTTCTGGCAACCGGGGATACAACTGGGCTGCGTGGAATTTCGGCCTGTTGGATCTGTCCATCTTCACCCTGGCGATTTCCCCCGACTTTGCGGCGGACGAAACGCTGTTCGCCGGTGTGGAGAGCGGCATTTTCCGCAGCACAAATGGCGGGCGCGCCTGGCGCGAAATCATGCTGCCCGTTGGTTACGAGCCGGTGCTGAGCCTGGCGCTATCGCCGGCCTACGCGCAAGACGGAACGCTGTTCGCCGGGACCGAGTCTCAGGGTGTGTTGCGTTCCACCGACCGGGGCGCAACCTGGACGCAGGCGGCGACCCCGGACGGCCCGGTGAACAGCCTGCTGCTGGCTCCGGATTTCCCTACCAGGCCGTACATCCTCGCGCTGCTGGAACATGCGCTGTTGCTTTCGCAGGATGCGGGACAAACCTGGCGCGAATATCCCACCGGGTTGAAGGACATGTCCGCCGTGCTCGCCCCCGCCGGTTTAGCGCCGGGCGCACCTCTCATCATCGGCACTACCCGTGGCGATGTGGTGTCACTGGTCTTGCCGACTCAGTAGATCCAAAAATACTCCAAGGGGATCGTCATCCCCGTCAAAATTAGATCTACTGCGACTGGTTTTCGGTAGCATCACCTTCAGTGCAGAGCTACCCCTGCATGCGCAGGAACGCCTGTAACGCTTCCATGAAGGCGGCGTACCTGTCAAAGCGGATGAGGTGCCCCACATCAGGGATATTGACGATGACGACGTTGGGGTTAAGCTCGCGCACTTTGGCGACGGCCTCCGGCGTCACAATAGCCCCCAGGTCCGGGTTGGCGGTGAAGAGCAATATCGGCTGGGTGACATTCTGAAGAGTGGTGCGCCAGTCCCATTCCTGCGCGTGCATCCGAGGTCTGAGCACATCCAGGATCGTGGGATCGAGTTGCTTTTTGGACTCGCACATCGGGTACAGCAATTCTTCGGGCCAGGTGGGGTGATCCTTGCGGTATTGCGCCAGCAATTCGTCCAGGGTCTGCGTTGCCAGACTCTTGACCCACTTGGCCATAGGGTTCTCCGCGAGTTGTTCGGGAGTTGGCTCCGGCCAGGAGAGTCGCCAGGCCGGGTCTTCCAAAAACAGCGCGCGGACCAGCTCCGGGAAGCGCACCGCGAGCTGGTACGTCACCGTCGCCCCCATCGAATGCCCACCCACAATCGGTCGCCCCAATTCCAGGGCGCGGATGAGTTCGGCCACGTCGGCGGCCATGTCCACTTTTTCACCCGGCTGCACGCGCGCCGATAGGCCGTGACCGCGCATATCCGGCATGACGATGTCATAGTCGGCTTCGAGCGCACGCGCCACGGGCGTCCAGCACAGGCCGTTGTCCGAAAAGCCATGAATCAACACCAGGGACGGTTTGTCCCCCTGACCGGTGCGGGTGTAGTGAATCCGCACGCCGTTGACCAGTAAATCAGCTTGTGTCCAGTGAGAAAGCATAGCGTCACTCCTTTTGTCAAAATTTGAATTTAGTCAAGTTTACGGGGGTCGATGCTGAAACGGTTCTTTCTGCCGTCCAATCCGATAATTGGGCCGGCAATTCGCTTCCCCTCATCTCGGTTTCCAAAATAATCGGTGCACACTTTTTCATCTGCGCTTACTTTGGGTAACTCGCTCTTGAAGACCACCTCCATCGTCAAGTCGTCGCTGTTGATGTCAATGTCCACATCGCACACGCAGCCGGTTTGGTCAAATCCGCAGAATTCCTGCCACGTTGCCAGGTCGAGGCACATTTCCGGCTCAGGATACATGACGCGCAGGTAGCCGGGGGGCATTTGCGCGTAGGCGTTGCCTTCCGCCTGGTTGTGCTGGTTGGGCAGGATGATGGCCGCCTCGCCACATTGGTAGAACAGGTTGTTGAAGAATTTGTTCTCGCGTGAGGTGCCGCCGCGCTTGGGCCAGAGCCGGAAGGCCACCACTTTGGCGAAAAAGCCGGCTTTATCGCATTTGCCGATCAGGTTGTTGACCATGCGCAGCCGATCGGTCCCTTCCAGGTAAATGCCGTAGCCGTTGCGGATGTCCAGCTCGGTGGTCTTGTACCAGCCGGAAGAGCCGGGTTCGGCGGGCAAAGCGTTCTTATCGTACCGACCTTCGACGTTCCAGATGATGTTGTTATCGATCAGATTTTCAGCGTCGCGCGAGCACTCGATAAAGATGTGTTCGCGGGACTGGATACCGTCAATGAACAGATTCGAGGTGATGCGGCAGTTCTCGTTGCCCACGTCCAGCCACAGCGCATCGCAGCCGATGCAGCCTTTGATGACATTCCGGCGGATGAGGCAATCCACCGCATGGTGGAGCTTGATGCCGCCCGCTTCCCAAGAAAGCTCCATGCGCTGCCAGCCTGTCCCCACGATGAGATTGTCTTCGATGAGCAGATTACGCACAAACATGCCGGCGATGCCACACACGCCCACATCCTTGATCGTATTGCGCCGGATGACGTGATACCCGATGATTTGCCCCTCGACAAAGGAATGATGCCAGCACTCATTGCCGCAGTCGATGCCGGTGGCGTTCGACCAGTCAATGGTGCAGTCCTCGATGATCCAGTGATGTCCGCGATAGCATGACAGCGCACCCCGCTGCGGGACGGGCGCGCCGGTCGCGGCGTGCGCCAGCGTCAACCCCTTGACGCGGATGTAGGACAGGAACGGTACTTTGGGGGCGAAACACTGTTCGCGGTTGGTCACCTCAATGACGTGATCCCTGGGGTCAGCGTCGCCGGGCAGCCGGATGTGGACCTTTTGGCCGTTGGCTTCTACCCAATAGGTGTTGTCGCTCTGGCTCAACTGGTTGTACAGCGGCACTTGCTGCATCGGCTTGCCGTCCACGAACACCATGCCCCGGCGGTTGAGATAGGGGGTCATGTCGGTTTTGTCGTATTCGATAAAGAGCCGGTCGTGGAGGATGTTCACGGCGCAGAACGGGTTGTAGCCTTTGAAGTCCTCCGGATTCAGTTCGATTTCCCAGACTTTGATACCTTCTAGTGAAGGGGGCGCGTCCCTGAAGCCACGAAACAAGCGCCAGCCGACGCTGGGCTTGAAATCCTTGACCTCCACAGAAGCCTTGATGATCACTTTTTCTCCCTGATAGGCTTCATAACTGATCATCTTTTCAGGCCCCGTCCCGCCCATGGCCGGCTGCACCGTCTCGCGGTATATCCCGCCGTGGATCAGCACACGGGTACCCGGCGTCGCCACCTGAGCTGCAGCGTTGATCGTCTTGAACGGTCGGTCCGGCGAGCCATCGTTCTGATCGGAGGCGTGCGGGTGGTTAACGTCTACATGAAGCTCGCGCTCGTATTCCTGGGGGACTTCCCAGAATGCAAACATGTGCCCATTGGGAAGCCGGGCAGAAAAATCCTCTTGCTCTGTCATCCAAAACCTCCTATCTGGTAATCATCTAACCTGCGCGACTCTTCACCATCGCGCAGAGGAATCCCTGTTTGATCGAGTTGTGATCGCTCACATCATGTCGTTAAAATTGTACTATAAATTTTCCCCTAATGCAATGCGAGCCCGTTTGTTCTTTTCAAAAGTATGCCCGAGGGCATGTTTTTTACGGCAAAAGACAGGTTAAACGTATAATTCACCGGCTATTTCAGAGATAGGGTATTGACGCCAAGTAAAAACTATGATATAGTTTTATTGTGAACATTCACAACCCCAGCGCCAACTTACCCATAGAAAGGAGGTGGCATGGATATATATACATGTTGAGAGATTGCATCCTTTGAGTTCAACAGAATCTGATATTCAACTATTACGAAGGAGGAAAGCATGGCAAGGAAGTATTTGAGTCGTCGTGAGTTTTTGCAGTTGGCTGCCCTGGCAGGTGCGGGGGTAGTGTTGGGCGCCTGCACCAAGCCCACCGCAGCCCCGGCAACGGCAGAACCCACTAAGGCCGAAGCGCCCTCCGGCGCTCCCGCGGCCAAAGAACCCACCCCGTTCCTGTTCTGGTTCCAGGCCGAGAACCACAAACCTGAGTATGACCGACGTCAGGCTGAGATTGAACAAAAGTTCAATCTTAAGCTCAGCTATGAGATGATGTCCCGCGATGCGATGACGCAGAAGTTCCCGGCTACCCTGATGGCCGGCAGCGGTTTCCCTGATATCATCGAGCAAAACGCGGATGATGTTGTGAAGTTCTTGAAGGGTGACGACAGCATCATTCCTTTTGTTGACCTGAAGCCCGCATTGCAAGCCAGCCCCTACGCGAACCAGGTACTGACGAGCCGTTTCGACCGCTACAGCAAGGCCGGCAAGTATTACGGTGCTCCCCATGATGTGCATCCTGTGGTGATGTTGTACCACGACCGCGCCTGGAAAGAGTTCGGCATTGACATGGCGACTGTGGATACCTACAGCAAATTCCTGGATGCGGCCAAGGAAGTGGCGAAACAGACGAATATGCTGATGCCGGATGGACGCCCGCGTGCTGTGATCATGGACTGCCTGAGCTGCACCAACCTGCCGGCGCGCATGATGGACAAGGGCATTTGGTGGACGGATGCCAACGGCGATCCGATGTTGAAGGACCCCCGCATGAAAGAAGCCGCCGCCGACTGGATGCGCTTCCACGACTATCACATGGACATTGACTGGGGCAACCAGGTCGCCATGGTCAAAGAAGGACAGGTGTTGGCCCAATTCTGCCCGGACTGGCTATACGGCATTCACTTCCAGGGCACAGCAGAGGATAAAGAATGGCTGGCCGATTCACCGATGCGGATGACGAGCCTGCCGGGCATGACGGCAGATTCACCGCGCACCACCTCTTGGGGCGGCACCAGTGCTTCTGTACCGAAGCTGTGCAAAATTGCCGACCTGGCCATCAACGTGCTGCTGTATGTGTACTTCGAGAATGGTGACGGCCAACTGGCCCAGCGCTTTGTCGACACCGGAATTTTGCCGCCTGTAAAAAGCGCCTGGGAAGATGAAATTTTCCACAAGCCCACGGAGTACCTCGGCGGACAAATTGCCGGTGAAATCTTCATTGATGCGGCCAACCGCCTGCCCAGTTATTCTGAACAGTGGACGACAAGCCTGGTCACATCGGCCTGGGGTTCACAGTTTAGCGCCGCCTGGGCTGGCGAAATCACCCTGGACGAGTGTATTGACGCGGCCTATGAGCAGGCTGTCGCGGATATTGAGCAAAACAAGTTCTAGCACGGCGGGGTGTGTACGCCTGCCCCTGTTTGTGTTGCCTGGTCAGTTCAACCTGGGGGAGATCGGGAGTTGCTCCCCCAGGTATTTTGGTATATAGTATGGGCATTCGAGGCGACGCACCTGGCTGTAAGCACGTGCGTTGTCCATGAGTGCACAATCTCTCTAAAGGACAATCGAAACTAGCATGGCGACTCCGGCTTTATCTATGCAGTATTCCCAAACTCGCTCAAAAGTCGGCCTTTTCCGTTTGCGGGCTATCGTAACGACGACGATCGCCGCCATCCTTGCATTAGTGTTTATATGGCCCTTTTTATGTATGTTGGGAGCGACTTTCAACAAACTCGATGTGGTGCTAAACCCGCTGATCCCAATCCCGGCCAAATTCAGTTTACAGTTCTACCAGTTAATGTTTAATGAAAAGTATCACTTCCAGGCTTACATTATGAATTCGGTCGTCGTGAGCGTCAGTACGACCATATTCAGCGCCCTGGCATGCACTTTATCGGGTTACGCTTTGGCGAAACTGCGCTTCCCAGGTCGGGGACTCCTGTTCTCCATCATCATCGCTGTTATGTTGCTGCCCACCGCCACAATGCTGGTTCCGCAGTTCGTTGTGATGCGCGAGCTTAACCTGGTGAATAGCTATTGGGGGCTGATCCTGCCCGGTGTGGGCGGCGGCGCCTTTGGTATCTTCCTGATGCGCCAGTTCATGCTCAATATTCCCACCGAGATGATGGAAGCGGCGCGGATAGATGGCGCCAATGAGTTTGCCTTGTTCTCCAAAGTGGTGCTGCCGAACGCCAAAGCCGGCATTGCCGTCATTGCAACCCTTACGTTGCGTGGTACCTGGAATGCACTGTTGTGGCCGCAGCTAATCATCACGGACCCCGCCCGGCAACTTCTTATGCCCCAAATCGCCCTGCATAACAACATGATGGTCGAGGTGTGGGCGATACACGTCGTGCGGACGGCCTCCCTGGTTGCGGCTATCGTTCCGCTGGCCTTGTATGCCTACAGCCAACGCCACTTTGTATCCACCCTGGCCGGAGCAATCAAAGGTTGAACAATTTTCTTGTCATTTTGAAAGAAGTCTCTATGCGGGATTTTACATCAACGAGCGGTAAAAATCGGTCAACGGATTTTTTCTTCCAATCCGTTTCATCCGG
>JAIOAS010000043.1 GCA_019873725.1 Chloroflexota bacterium
TCACCGCACGTCGTGGATGTGGAACTGTTCAAAATCGGGTTGCACAACACACCGAACGAGCTGCGGCGTTGCCTTCAGGAGAAAATTGACACGGCGTCCGGTCAAGGTTACGACGCGCTGGTGCTGGCCTACGGCCTGTGTGGCAAGTCCACGCACGGCCTGACCGCCCGCGAGATTCCCATTGTCATCCCGCGCGCCCACGATTGCATTACCCTCTTTCTTGGAGACCGCGCGCGCTACAAAGACCAGTTCGAGAACTATCCCGGCACCTACTGGTATGTCCTGGACTACGTCCAGCGCAACGACGGCGCCGGCACGACACTCTCGCTCGGCGCGGAGACGGGAGGGAACATCAACGCCGTTTATGAAGAATACGTGGCAAAGTACGGCAAGGACAACGCCGATTACCTGATGGAAGTTATGGGGACGTGGCAAGCACACTACAAACGCGCCGTCTACATCAACATGGGCGTGGGTGACGGCGCAACCGTCGAAGCGCAAACCGAGGCCGAGGCAATCCGCCGCGGCTGGACTTTCGAGCGGATGGCTGGCGATTTGGTACTCATCAAGCGCCTGCTCGACGGCGACTGGGACGACGATTTTCTGGTGTTGCAGCCCGGAGAACAGATGGCGATGAGTTATGATGAGAATGTGATAAAAGCCAATCAGTTCTGCTGAACCCGGCGATGCGCTTCGCTTTTGCTCCTGAAGCTGGCGGCTTTTTGTGTTATACACACAAAAAAAATGGTAAAATATAAACACCTACACCCTTGGTGGGATAGAGTGGCGCTACGGAGCGTTGAGCATTACCGAGCTTTACGTCAGCGGGGCATCACTATGCGCAAGACAATAGATTGCCTTATCGCTACCTTTGCCCTCGTCAACGGAATGTGGCTGCTCCACGGCAATCACGATTTCGCTCCCTTTGAAACCTATCTGGGCCTCAAGGTAATACGCTCATAGCTACGAGGATGAAGGGTAGAGAGATGGATTTCGTAGATCGGATTATTCTCGGAGATTGTGAACAGGTCCTCAAAGAGTTCCCGGATAACTGTATAGACCTGATCTTCACTTCGCCCCCCTACGCCGACCAACGGGCCAACACCTACGGAGGTGTTAAGCCCGAACACTACGTGAGTTGGTTTTTGCCAAAAGCCGAGCAATTCTTGCGAGTTCTTAAGCCAACGGGTACTTTCGTGCTCAACATTAAAGAGCGGGTTGTCGACGGCGAAAGGCACACGTATGTTATGGAATTGATCCTTGCAATGCGAAAACAGGGATGGCTCTGGACCGAGGAATTTATCTGGCATAAGAAGAACTCATATCCCGGCAAATGGCCGAATCGCTTCCGCGACGCCTGGGAAAGATTACTCCAGTTCAACAAACACCGGAAATTCCATATGTATCAGGAAGCCGTGATGGTTCCGGTAGGCGACTGGGCGAAAACCCGCCTGGAAACCTTGAGTGAGACCGATCGCATTCGTGACGAATCAAAAGTACGGAGCGGGTTTGGTAAAAATGTCTCCAATTGGCTAGGACGTGACATGGTATATCCTACAAATGTGATTCACATGGCTACGGAGTGCTCAAATCGCAATCACAGCGCCGCATTCCCACTCGACTTACCGACCTGGTTTATAAAGCTGTTCACCCAAAGTGGTGACATTGTCCTTGATCCCTTCGTTGGATCGGGGACGACAGCGGAAGCAGCCAAAATGCTCGGACGCCGATATGTAGGCATTGATATTACGGAAGAATACGTCACCATTGCCAGAGAAAGACTGGCAGTCATACAACCCAGACTATTACTAGAGGCTAAGGAAGCATATAAGACCGGAGGGCAGAAATGAATCCATTGGACCTGGATCGAGTTCGGGAATACGTCAACGAACACATCATTTATTTTCATAAAAACAGGGCCAAATCATTAGAAGACTTAACCCTCAGCCGATTGCTACGTAAGAATCCTTACCTGTTCCGAGCCAAAAATCTGACAACAGCAGGGGAATTGATACAAAGTCTGTTGGAGGCATTTTTGTCCTCATCGGAAGAAAAGCACTTTGGCGACTTTCTTGAGGATCTAGCGGTGTTCGTTGCGGGAGAGACATGTGGCGGACATAAATCTACCGCCCAGGGCGTTGATTTAGAATTCATAAATGGCGGGATTCATTACGTAGTCTCAGTAAAATCGGGGCCGAATTGGGGTAATAGCTCCCAACAAAAGAAACTTGCCCAAGACTTACGCGATGCAGTCATTCGCGTCCGTCAATCCAGAGTTGCGGCCAGAGTTGAACCAGTATTAGGCATCTGCTACGGAAAAACAAGAACGAGTTATATGCCGGCCGGTTATCTGAAAGTCGTCGGACAAAACTTCTGGTATCTGATCAGTGAGAATAAGGCTTTGTACACCGACATTGTTGAGCCAATCGGCCATAGAGCTAAAGAGCACAATGAGGCTTTTGAAGAAGAAAGGACGAAAATTGCAAATCGATTTACTGGACAGTTTATCAGTAAATTCTGTGATCAGACAGGTGCAATTGACTGGGTTAGGCTGGTCGAGTTCAACAGTGGCAATTTTGATCTCGACCAGTTTATGTCATAACAACGTTGCAAAGGGGAATAGTAATGGACAACGCCACACGCCAAACCTACATCCATAAAGCCGAAACTGAACTCCGTGAGAACATTCTGCCCTTCTGGATCAACCACACCGTCGACAAAGAGCGTGGCGGATTCTTCGGTGAAATCTCCAACACGCTGGTCGTAGACAAAGACGCGCCGCGCGGCGCGCTGCTCACGTCGCGCATCCTGTGGACGTACAGCGCCGCCTACAAACGCTATCGCGCGCCGGAGTACCTGGAGATGGCGCGCTGGGCCTACAACGACCTCCTCTCCCGCTTCTGGGATGAGACGCACGGCGGTCTGTACTGGATGGTCGGGGCGAACGGCGAATTGTTGCGGCCTCGCAAGCAGATCTACGGGCAGGCGTTCGGCATCTACGGTCTCACGGAATATTACAGCGCCACGGGCGAGCCGGGCGCGCTCGAAAAAGCTATCGCCATCTTCCGCCTGATGGAAGAGCACAGCCACGACCCTCAACACGGCGGCTACTTCGAGGCGTACACACGCGAGTGGCAGCTCGAATCCGACCTGCGCCTCAGCGAGATCGACATGAACGAGATGAAGTCGATGAACACGCACTTGCACGTGATGGAGGCTTACACCAACCTGATGCGCGTCTGGGATAGCGGGGAACTGCGCGCGCGCCAGACGGAAAACATCGATATCATGATGCACCGCATCATCAGCCCCAAGACGTTTCACACGCTGCTGTTCTTCGACGAGGCATGGAACTCGCGCGTCGATCACATCTCCTACGGGCACGACATTGAGACAAATTGGCTGCTGGTGGAATCCGCCGAGGTGTTAGGCGACGAACACCGCATCGCCGAAGCGCGCGCGCTCGCGGTGAAGATAGCGCAAGCGATTTATAACGAAGGCCTGGATGCCGAGGGTGGCCTGGTCAACGATGGCGATTCGAGCGGCATCACCGATCCCAATTTCGAGTGGTGGCCCCAGGCCGAAGCCGCCGTCGGCTTCCTCAACGCCTATCAATTGTCGGGACAACCGCACTTCTTGCAAGCTGCGTTGCGCAGTTGGGACTTCATCGAGAGGTACTTCGTCGACCGCCAGCACGGTGAGTGGTTTCGACACGTCAACAAGAACCACGAAGTCGATCACGCTGCCGCCAAAGTGAGCTTCTGGAAATGCCCGTATCACAACGGACGGGCCTGCATGGAACTGATCGACCGGTTGGGAAAACTGACGGTATAACCCACGCCTGAGAATCTGCTAAATCCGCTTAATCTGCTGACAAGAAACCACTTACGGGCTGCTGATGACGCCCCCGCACGCCTCGAAGTTTTGCAGATGCTCCGCCTC
The DNA here is from genome assembly GCA_019873725.1 of Chloroflexota bacterium. Taxonomy (GTDB): domain Bacteria; phylum Chloroflexota; class Anaerolineae; order B4-G1; family SLSP01; genus DSWT01. The sequence continues at coordinate 3,943 of JAIOAS010000043.1, forward strand.
GGTCCGCGCGAAGAAGTGACTGCCATCGTTTTTGGTGCAGTCGACCATGAAGAAGTAATAGTCCGTCTCGGCGGGATTCGCCGCGGCCTGGATGGAGCGCAGGCCAGGACTGGCGATGGGCGCAGGGGGCAACCCCTGGATGCGGTAGGTGTTGTAGGGCGAATCGACTTCCAAATCGGCGAAGTAAAGCTGCCGTTTCCACCAGCTTTCCTCGTCAGGGCGGTACCCGAGCGCATATTGCACGGTGGGACAAGAGGAGAGCGGCCAGCCATCGCGCAGCCGGTTGTAGAAGACGCCGGCGATGATCGGGCGTTCGGCATCGATAACGGCTTCGCGCTCCACGATGGCCGCCAACGTGATGCCTTCGTAAAAGCTCAAGCCGTGATCGGCAAACTGCTGCCGGAGTTCCGGCGTCACCTGGCGCTCGAAATTCTCCAGCATCCGGTCGATCAAATCATAAGCGGTAGCGTCCATTGACAAACGATACGTATCCGGGAAAAGCAAGCCCTCCAGCGTCCCCGTGACCGGAACCTCCGCGAGAAAGCTGTAATTCTGCGGCAAATCCGTGCCCTGCCAGCCGGTCTGCGCCATTTGGAGGAACGCATCTGCCGGGATGGTCGTCTGTTGCGCGACCAGCACGGCAACCTCTTCCAGGCGCTTGCCTTCGGGGATGGTGACTTGCTGTTCCTGTGCTCCTGCCTTTTGCAGCGTCCGCGCGATCTCCGGGATCGTCATCGTCTTGTTCAACGTGTACGTCCCGGCCTGAATGCCCGCATCCAGCCCCTTGTATTGCACGTAACGGCGGAACAGCTCGGTGTCGCTGATCAACCCTTGTGCTTTGAGATCGCCGGCGATTTGCGCCACACTCTCCCCCGATTCGACGGTGAAGATGATGGGCGTGTCGTCGGTGCCGGCAGGCTTTGCCAGTTCTTCGGCTTTGCCGTCGATGTAAAATCCCAGATAAAGCGTCTCCAAAGAACAGCCCAGCAGCATCACGCTCGCCAGAACGATGCTCAACAGAATCAACCAACGTTTCATACGCAACTCCTTAAAATGTCAACGGATTGAACGGATTTTAACGGATTTCTCTATGTTTAATCCGTTTCATCCGTTACTCCCTTCCAAGGAACAAAATCCGCAAGTTCGCATAGTTAAACTACCACTATCAGTAGTGTTAAATAAAGCATCCTGCATCATTTTGCCCTAAATATGGGGGATTGGCCCTATCCCAACTTGCGGATTTTGATGTTTGGAAGGGAGTAAATCCGTTGACAGAATAGCGACTATCCAGATAGCTTTGCAGGATGACCGCTGCGGCGACGGCATCAACTGTGCCTTTGGCAGTAGATTTGCCGTGCGTGCGCAAAATGTCCACAGCTTCTTCCGAGGTAAGCCGCTCGTCCCAAAATTCCACAGGAACGGCGAGGGCTTGGGCCAATGCCATGCCGTAATCGCGCACCCACGCTGCCTGGCGGCCTTCGCTGCCGTCCATATTGAACGGCAGACCCACGATGACAACATCGACCTGGTGCGCTGCGACCAATGCACCGATGTGAGCAAAATCCGCTTTCCGCGAGGTGCGCGTGAAGATTTCGAGGGGACGCGCCACCATCCCCAGCGCGTCACTCACCGCAACGCCGATCCGCTTTTCTCCCAGGTCTAGCGCCAGAGCGCGAAAATTTGTCGACCGCATACTCACCCTTGCCAATCCAGCGGCACCACCTCGATCTGGGTGCGGATGGGCAAGAAGGGGAGATAGGGGAACCATTCAGGCGTGACGGTGATCTGCGGCGGGCGGGCCAGGGGCAGTGATTCCATCAGCACCGCGGCAGCATCCTCTTTGGGCTTCCCCAGCACCAGCGCAGTGACCTTCGCCGTGTCGATGGTGGCCGCGGCGTAACCGTGGGTGGTCACGTAGAACGTGAAGATACCCGGGCCGACGTCCTCTTCGGCAGCCTCGCCGTATTCAAAGCGGGCGTCGAGCAGCTCGTAGCCTTCCGGCAGTTGAGCCGCCAGTTGGCGATAAGCGACAGCCTGCACGTTGGAGACGTGAACAGCCTGCCCCGTGATCAGCAGGCGCAGCGCCAGCCCCAACACGGGCGTCTGCTCGCCGACCAAATGCGTGTAGGCCTGTTTGGGCGTTGCCTGAATCACAAGCGCCTGATTGGGTAGAAATTCCCCCGGTTCAAGATAGGCCGAGTCTTGCAGGCCGTTGTAGGCTTCGGCCATCACCTTCTGTGCCGCCAGATTCCAGGCGCGCTCGCGGTCAGCTTCGATGACCGTAGCGACAGCGGTACTTTCGGCCCCTGAGATGGGGTCGGGATTGGTCACCCGCACCGCAAAACCGACCACCCCTTCTACCTGGTTGATTTGATAGGGATCGACATTGCCGCGCGTGCCTTCGTCCAACGCCTCCACGGGGGCCATCCCCTGCCCAAACGCCGGCAAGATGACCTCCTGGGTGGTGGCATAACGCACCGGATACGACCCGGCAGTGGTACGCACGACGGTGCCTGCGGGGACACGATAATCTTGCCCCAGCAGGTTGGTAAAAAGCACCTGCCCCCTGGCGCGCCCGCTGAAGGTGAAGCCGCGCCCACTCGTTCCCACTTCAACGTAGGTCTCGAACTCGTCGCCAATACGCCGCGAAGGAATAATGCCGCGTTGCAAATCCACCTCGGTCAGTTCGGGGTCCACCGAAATGGCGACCACGCGCGAATAGGTGAGGCCCTGCGGCACCAGCACGATGCGCGCCGACGGCCACGCGAGCAACGCCGCACTGAACAACGCCAGCAGCACAAAGCCTACAACCACCACTTCAATGGCGATGAGCCACACCGGCTGGCGATGTCGCATGGGCGGTTTGGGTTTCTGCGGCTCTTCAGCCCACAGAGGGCGTCGGGGACGGACCGGTTTGTGTGGCACGCGCAAAGGTGGGAACGCCCCTTTGTGCGCGACATACGCCTGCGCTGCAGCCTCGTTAGCGAAGACCGGAAAACCGGCCTTGCGCACCAGCGGCCTGCGTCCGGGGTCATCGACGACCCAGGCCACCTCAAGCTCGCGCTCTTGCGCCGTACGGAACAACAGCTCAAAATCCAGGGGATGCAACCAGCCTTTTGCCAGCGAAGGTGTTGCCTCCCAGGGCAAGACAATCAACACGCGCTTCTCGGCAACCCGGGTGAGCATCGCGCGCACAGTATAACGATCATCGGCCGGCGAAATGCGTATCACTTCCACGCGGGGAACATCTCCTGTATCAAATTGGAGCGAATCCGTTTCATCCGTTAACGCCGTTGACGGAGCATTTCCCGTAACAAAGCCGGCACCTTATCCAACGCCTCGGACAATTTCGCAGGCTCGCGCCCGCCGGCCTGGGCCATGTCGGGCCGTCCTCCGCCACCGCCGCCCACCATCCGCGCCAGATCGCGGACGAGGTTGCCCGCATGGATGCCGCGTTCCTGCACCAGCGCCTTCGTCGTCGCCGCAATGAGCAACGGTTTGTCGTCGATCACCGCGCCGAGCACAATGACGCCACCCTGCATTTTGTCGCGGAACCAGTCCGCCATTTCGCGCAGCGTATCGGCGTCGGCGGCTTCCACCCTGGCGGCAAGCACCGGAATACCGTCAATCTCGATGACATTGTCCAGCAAGCTCTGGAAATCCGCGCGGGCCAGCTTGCGCGTGAGCGTTTCAATCTCCTTGTGCGCAGCCCGCAACTCGTTATGCAGCCGCTCGATGCGCTGCGGCAGTTCCTCTGCTGTGCCGCCGAGCAACGCCACGGCCTGCTCCTGACGCGCACGCAGCGCCTGGATGACCTGCAGCGCGCCCCGCCCGGTGACGGCTTCGATGCGCCGCAGGCCCGCACCGATGCCGCTCTCCTCGGTGATGAGGAACGGCCCAATATCGCCGGTGCGGGTGACGTGGGTGCCGCCGCACAACTCCTGGCTGAACGGCGCATCGGCCGTGCCGACCCGCAGCACACGTACCACATCACCGTACTTCTCGCCGAAGAGCGCGGTGACACCCTGCGCCAGCGCGTCGCGGTACGCTTCTTGCCGCGCGCTGACCTCGTAATTCGCCAGTATCGCTGCGACGACGCGCCGTTCGATCTCCAGGCGCTGCTCGACGGTCAGCGGTTTTTCGTAGTTGAAGTCGAAACGCAGGCGTTCAGGGCTGACCAGCGACCCGGCCTGCGCCACGTGACTGCCCAGAACGCTGCGCAGGGCGCGGTGCAACAGGTGCGTAGCGGTGTGGTTGCGCATCGTGTCCCAACGGCGTTCGACATCAACCTGTGCGACCACCGGATCGCCCACCCGGGGCTGCCCGGAGACGACGCGCCCGATGTGGACAACCATGCCCTCAAGGGGACGGCGCACGTCTTCGACGGTCACTTCCCAATCGGGGCCAACGATGCGACCGGTATCGGCGACTTGCCCGCCGGATTCGACGTAGAAGCAGGTCTTGTCCAACACCAGTTCTACCGCCTCACCGGGCGCGGCCTCGGTGTCCAGGCCATCCTCGCGCACGATGCCCGCCACGCAGGTATGGACTTCCATGCTACTGTATGGATCATAGCCCAGCGCGCGACCACATTCCTGCTCCTCGATCCAGTCGCGCAGAATGGGGTAAAGCAGGTTGTGCTCATCGGTCTCCATCTGGAACTCGCCGGCGGCCCGTCCGCGCGCGCGCTGTTCCTCACGGGCGACGCGGTAGCCTTCTTCATCCACGCTCATACCGTGCTCAACGGCGATGTCGCGCGTTACCTCGAAGGGCAGGCCCAGCGTGTCGTGCAGGAAGAAAGCAGCGTTGCCAGGGATGACCGTCTCGCCACGCGCCCGTATGTCCCCCATGATCGCATCCAGCCGGGCCAGGCCCTGATCGAGGGTGCGCAGGAAGCGCTCCTCCTCTCCGGTGATGGTCGCCTTGATGAAATCGGTACGCGCGGGCAATTCCGGGAAAACGTGCCCCATCATCTGAATCACCAGATCGGCCAGTTCGGCCATAAAGGGCCGGTTGAAGCCCAGTCTGCGCCCGTAGCGGATGGCGCGCCGCAACACCATACGCAGCACGTAGCCCTGCCCCTCGTTGGACGGCAACACGCCGTCCCCGATGAGGAACGTGCCCGCCCGGACGTGATCGGCGATGACGCGGTAGGCCACCAGGTTGGCCTCGCGCTCGGCATCGGTTTGACCGGCCAGCGCCTGCGTTTTCTCGATGATCGGCCAGAACAGATCGGTGTGATAGTTGGAGGGGACGCCTTGCAACAGCGCGACGATGCGCTCGAACCCCATACCCGTATCCACGTGTTTGGCCGGGAGTGGCTCCAGTTGTCCCCCGCCCAGGCTGTTGTACTGGATGAACACCAGGTTCCAGATTTCGGTAAACCGCGTGCAATCGCCGTTGACGCGGCAGACGTGACCCGGCACACCCTGCTTATCGCAGGCTTCGGGACCACGGTCGTAGTTGATCTCACTATTGGGACCACAGGGGCCGGTGTCGGCCATCATCCAAAAGTTATCCTTGCGGCCAAAAGACAGGATGTGAGTGGGATCGATGTCCGTTTCGGTGCGCCAATATTCGGCGGCTTCGTCATCGCGGGGCAAATCGCCCTGGTCATCCTCGAAGATGGTGGCCCACAGCCGGCTTTTGTCCAGCCCGAAGACGCGCGTGAGCAGGTCCCAGGCCCAGCCGATGGCCTCTTTCTTGTAATAATCGCCAAACGACCAGTTGCCCAGCATCTCAAAGAATGTATGGTGCGTGCCGTCGTGGCCGACTTCCTCCAGATCGTTGTGCTTGCCGGAGACGCGCATACACTTCTGCGTGTCAACGGCGCGGGTGTAGGGCCGGGTTCCCGTCCCCAGGAACACGTCCTTGAACTGGTTCATCCCTGCGTTGGTGAACAGCAGCGTCGGGTCACCGAGCGGCACAAGGCTGGCGCTCGGCACAATCGTGTGTCCGCGCGCGGCAAAGTAGTCCAGAAAAGCCTGGCGAATTTGAGCGCTGGTCGGTTTCTCAGTCATAGCACACTCCTGCAATAGTCAGATAGTCGTTAGTCAGGTAGTCTTTAGTCAGGTAGTCGTTGACGACATCAGTTTGATCTATCGAAAGCGCATTGTAAATGGAAAGGGATGGATGTCAACCTCTTCTCGATAGTTTCAAAGTATGGTACAATCACGTCAGCAGCGTGAACTCTGACTTGACTCTATAGACAAAATTAACCTATGACAAAAGCGACACAATTGATTGTAGATGATTTGGATGCCCTGATGCAGGTGCTACCACGCGCGATTCAGAGCGTGTTGGAGAAAGAGGGCCGGCGAGACGATTTACTGGAAGTGATCCTCGACCTGGGCCGGGTGCCGACGGCGCGCTATACCGACGGTGAAGTGATGTTGTCGCAGCACGAGGTGACCCAAGAAGACATCGACGGGGTCGTGCAGCGCGTGGGGGATTTCGATGCGGACAATCGCGCCGGCATCGCGCGGACCCTGCACCGTATCTCCGCGATCCGCAACCGCAAAGGGACCGTGGTGGGCCTCACCTGCCGGGTGGGACGCGCGGTCTTCGGGACGATTGCCATCATCGATGACTTGATCACCTCCGGCAACAGTGTCTTGCTTCTCGGCCGGCCCGGCGTGGGCAAGACAACGATGCTGCGCGAGGCCGCCCGCGTACTCGCAGAGACGAAGCGCGTGGTCATCGTGGACACGTCCAACGAGATCGCCGGGGATGGCGACATCCCTCACCCGGCGATTGGCCGCGCGCGGCGCATGCAGGTGGCCCTGCCGAGCTTACAGCACGAGGTGATGATCGAAGCGGTAGAGAACCACAACCCGGAGGTCATCGTCATCGACGAGATCGGGCGCGAGTTGGAAGCCATGGCCGCCCGCACGATCGCCGAGCGCGGCGTGCAACTGATCGCCACAGCGCACGGAAACACGCTGGAAAACCTGCTGCTCAACCCCACCCTCTCCGACCTGGTTGGCGGCATCGAGAGCGTCACGCTCTCCGACGAGGAAGCGCGCCGCCGGGGCACGCAGAAAACGGTGCTCGAACGCCGCGCGCCGCCCACGTTCGATGTGCTGGTCGAAATCCAGGACCGTCAGCGGGTGTTGGTGCGCGACGACGTAGCGCAGGCCGTCGATGCGCTGTTGCGTGGTCGACCGCGCCCCGAAGTGCTGCGCTACCGGGACGAGGATGGGCAAGTCCGCATGGAGCAGATCGACTGGACAGAGAGTCAAAACGGTGAGGAAAGCGAAAAAGCCCTACCGCCCTCCTGGGAAGTGGAGAAAACCACAAACTTCGTCAGCCACCGCAAACTCAAGGAGAAACGCATCTACGCCTTCGGCATAGCTCGCAACCGGCTACTCCGCGCCGCGCAACTCCTCCATGTGCCGGTGCGCATCGTCGACAACCTGGGCGAAGCGCACGCGCTGGTCACATCCAAACAGTACTATCGCAAGCGGCCCGGCATCGTCCTCGACGCCGAGAGCCGCAACGTGCCGGTCTACGCGCTGCGGGCGAGCACCGGCGCGCAGATGGAATCCTTCCTCATCGATCTCTTCAAACTCTCCGAAGAAGAGATTGACCCTTTTGCCCTGGCGATGCAGGAAACGGAGCGCGCGATTCAGCGCGTGTTAGCCGGTGAGGAGCAGGCGGTAGACCTCGCGCCGCAAAACGCATTCGTGCGTCGCTACCAACATGAGATGGTGGAGAAAGCCAACCTTGCCTCTCGCTCGCACGGCAAGGAGCCGTACCGCAGCGTGCGCGTCTACCGCGACAGCTAAACCACGTACTATGTGTTTATTTTTGATCAGCAGATTAAGCAGATTTAGCAGATTGTCATAAGTCGATTAAAGAATCTGCTTAATCTGCTAAATCTCGAAGCCCGCCTATCTCGCTTCGAGGGGAACGTCAGTTCCCCGTCTCTGGCACGCAGCGCGGATCTGGCGATCCGCTCGAAGCGATCTGGCAATCCGCTAGAAGCCCGCCTATCTCGCTTCGAGGGGAACGCCAGTTCCCCGTCTCTGGCACGCGGCGCGGATCTGGCGATCCGGCGGATCTGGCAATCCGCTCGAAGCCCGCCTATCTCGCTTCGAGGGGAACGTCAGTTCCCCGTCTCTGGCACGCAGCGCGGATCTGGCGATCCGGCGGATCTGGCAATCCGCTCGAAGCCCGCCTATCTCGCTTCGAGGGGAACGCCAGTTCCCCGTCTCTGGCACGCAGCGCGGATCTGGCGATCCGGCGGATCTGGCAATCCGCTCGAAGCAAAAAAGGACGCAACTGGATGACGACAGGATTATTCATCACACTGGAAGGACCGGACGGCAGCGGGAAGACGACGCAGGCTCGCCTGCTGGCCGAATGGCTGACCGCGCAGGGCTATCCACTGGTGACAACGCGAGAGCCGGGCGGCACGCGCATCGGTGAAGCCATCCGCGCCGTGGTTCACGACTGCGCCCACACCGAAATGGCGCCGCAAGCCGAAATCCTGCTCTACTCCGCGGCCCGCGCGCAGCACGTGGCCGAAGTGATCCGCCCGGCGCTGGCTGCCGGCAAACTTGTGCTGTGCGACCGCTATTTCGACAGCACCTACGCCTATCAGGGCTACGGGCGTGGCCTGCCCCTGGACAGTCTGCGCATGATCACGCACTTCGCCGTGCAGGGCCTCATCCCCGACTTGACGCTGTACCTCGACATCTCGCCGGAGGTCGGCTTGCAGCGCCGCGCGCGCAGCGGCGGGGAATTGAACCGCCTCGACCGCGAGGCGCTGGCCTTCCACGAGCGCGTGCGGGCCGGTTACCTGGCACTCGCCGCCGCCGAACCTGCGCGCTGGCGCATCATCGACGCCGACCGCCCGCCGGAAGACGTGCAGCAGGCATTGCGCGCAGCCTTGACCACGAATCTTCACGAATTTACACGAATATAATCTGCTTAATCTGCTTAATCCGCTGACAATTTTTAGTGGTCAGATTTTAGAAGATTCGGTACTGGTCAACAAGATACTGAATATCCCGACCAGGTTATTTTCACCGCTGAGTTCGCTGAGAGTGCGGAGAAATCGGCGTTGTTTGCAACGCATAGAACCTCTGCGGACTCTGCGCTCTCTGCGGTGCAATATATGTCTGACGACCACAGATTTTAGAAGATTCGCGCAGATTAGCGAGATTAGCGGTTCATTTTCCGAGGGAGACACAATGGGCGTAAAAGTAGCCGTCGCACAAATGGACCCCAAGCTGGGGCAGAACGCAGCGAATCTGGCCCGCATCCTGGCGTTGTTCCGCGAGGCAGCGCGAGAGGGCGCGCGGCTGGTGGTTTTCCCGGAGTGTGCCGTTTCCGGCTACGGCTTTGCGACGCCGGAAGCAGGGTATGCCGCAGCGGAGACCGTCCCCGGCCCGGTGACCGATGCGCTGGCGGCGGCCTGCCGTGAAACCGGCGCTTACGCCGTGGTCGGCTTGCTCGAACGCGATGGCAGTGAGGGCCTTTACAACAGCGCGGCGCTGATCGGTCCTGAAGGCGTGGTCGGCGTGTACCGCAAGGCCCACCTGCCGCTCCTGGGCGTGGATCGCTTCACCACACCGGGCGACAGCGGCTTCCACGTGTGGGAGACTGCGATTGGGCGCGTGGGCATCATCATCTGCTACGACCTGCGCTTCCCGGAGGCTGCCCGCGTGCTGGCCCTGGAAGGCGCGGACATCATCGCGCTGCCCACCAACTGGCCCGACGGCTCGCAGAACGCGCCGCAGTTCGTTACCCGCGCGCGGGCGCTGGAAAACCGCGTGTTCCTGCTGGCGTGCAATCGTTGCGGGGAGGAGAGTGGGTTCTGGTTCTTCGGTCACAGCCAGATCAGCGATCCGGGCGGCAACGTGCTGGCCGAAGCCGGCGCCGGCGAAGAACTCTGCTACGCCGATATCGAGCCGGAGCAGGCGCGCCAAAAGCGCATCGTCCTGCGGCCGGATGCGTTCGAGATGGATACGGTGGGGGATCGACGGCCTGATTTGTATGGGGCGCTGGTGAAAGCTTGAACAGGTCAGGTGCGAATGTGTTGATGCCGCGTAGAGGCTTGACTTACGCCCAGTAAAGGTATAATCGTTAGCGAAGGGACAAATATGCCAACAGTTCGCGGTATTCCTGGGCCACTCGCCTACCGAACTCAATCGGATTCGCCGCTTGATTCTTGCACACTACGACAGAATTATGGAGGCGTGGGATGAACATTGTGGTGAATGATAATCCGCGCATTGTTGAGATGAAAGTAACCGATGAGTCCATTGTTGCTCATCTCGCTGATGGGCGTGTTATTAGCGTGCCTCTGACATGGTCATGGCGCTTGTGCGAAGCGACGCCTGAACAACGCAATCATTTCGAGATCATCGGCAACGGACATGGCGTCCATTGGCCCGATCTTGACGAAGATATTAGCGCACAAGGAATGTTATACGGGATACCGGCCCGTCCACGTAAACGGACGGCAAAAACAAAGCAGAGCCAGTCGGTTGCGCCTCTACCTGCAATGGCGACAACTTAGCCCTGATGTTATACGCCGCGAATAGGACACAAAACACTATGTCAAACACTTTACCCATCTATCGTCTCAACCCCGTCGTCGCCATCGAAGATTTCGGCGAGCGCTCGCTGGCGCTGCACTGCGAGGACTTGCGCCTGGTGGAGCTGAACGCCACCGCGCGCGACCTGGTCAACCGTCTGGACGGCGAAAAGACGTTGGAGGATATCGCGGCGGCGATGGCGGCGGATTACCAGCAGCCCTTTGAGATAATTTTTGAGGATATGCGCGTCATCCTCGGACAGATGGAACAACTCGGCATCGTTGAACCGGTGGAACCGGACGCAACGGCAGACCGAACAGAAGCCGTAGAACGACTATCATAACAAGAGGTCAACTATGAACACAACCGAATCGACTCTCTACATCGTCAATCCCGACGTATCGTGCCGCGAGGAAGGGCCAGACGGGGCACTGCTGTTCAATCCCGATACGGATGCCGTGCTCGTCATCAACACCACCGGCCTGCTGATCTGGGAGGCGCTGCGCAAGCCGCGCGACAAAGCGGCGGTCGTCGCGGAGCTGATGAGCCGCTGCAACAACGTCCCCGCAGACAGCGTGGCGGGGGATGTGGATGAGTTTGTGGAGCAACTGGTCGCCAGGGGATTTGTGGGCATTTATCAAGGTGTGGTGCAGTTCTAGAAGTATGCCCTCGGATTGCGTTGAATTGAAGATTTGGGACGCCGGGCATCGTAAGCGGAGGTGGATAGATGCTTCAAGCGGTCGAAGCGATCATTGATGAAAAAGGAAAAGTACGTCTTCTGTCGCCAATTCGTTTGTCAGCGGCGCGGCGCGCTATCGTGACCATTTTAGACGAGGAGTGGTACGGCGGCGTTGCTGAAACGGCTTTATTGAGTGAAGCTGCACTTGCTGAAGATTGGAATCGTCCAGAGGAAGATGCCGCGTGGTCACACCTCTGGTGTGTTGCGAGCAGACGCCTTCAGACAGGTGGTTGAAGCGGTTATTGCTATTTTGCGTGCGGGTATAACGACATAAAGGCTGCTGGTTTATTCTGGCGACATATTTCCAGGAGTTTATAGTTGGATGATCTTTCGCTTCCCAAAGTGATGGCCGCGCCGAAGTCGGTGGACATTGCGATCACCGGGCGGTGCAACCTGGGCTGCAAGTATTGCTTCTACGCCGACGAGATGGTGGCGCTGCGCGATCTGCCGACCGGGCGCTGGCTGGCATTTTTCGCGGAACTGGGCAGCCTGGCGGTGCAGCGTGTGACGCTGACCGGCGGGGAAGTTTTCACCCGGCCCGATCTGTTCGAGCTGATTGACGGCGTGATTGCCAGCCGGATGCGCTACGGCTTGTTGACGAACGGGACGCTCATCACCGAAAAGACACTCGCGCAATTTGAGCAGGGCAAGCGCCGCCTGCGCCTGGATTCGATCCAGATTTCGATCGACGGCTCGCGGGCGGAAATTCACGACAAGACGCGCCCCGGCAGCTTCGACCGCGCCATCCGCGGGCTGCGGCTGCTGGTGGAGGCCGGCTTCCCGATGACGGTGCGCGTGACGATCACCCGCCACAACGTCGATGACCTGGAGAACATCGCCCACCTGTTGTTGGAGGACGTGGGCCTGAAGAGCTTTAGCACCAACGAGGCTTACGCCTGCGGCATCGTCGAGCGCCAGGAAGACAACCTCATCCTGACCCCCGCGCAGCGCCGCCAGGCCATGCAAACGCTCACCGACCTGGTGGCCCGCTACGACGGGCGCATCGGCGCGACGGCAGGGCCGCTGGCGCTGGCGCGCGAAGCCGAGCGCATCGAGGCGGCGCTGGCACGCGGCGAGACCGGCTTCCCCGGTCGCGGGACACTGTGCGGCTGCGGCGGCATGTGGAGCAAGCTGGCGGTGCTGCACGACGGCACCATCGTCCCCTGCCACAACCTGAGCGGCCTGGCGCTTGGCGTCATCGGCGAGGACGATTTCCAGCAGGTGTGGCTCGCACATCCCACGATGGTGATGCTGCGGCAACGGCATACGATCCCGCTGCAATCGTTGGAGACGTGCCGCGACTGCGTCTACCAGGGCTTCTGCACGGGTGGCTGTCCGCAAGGCGCGGTCTTCCACACCGGTGAGGTCAATGCGCGCAACCCGATGAACTGCTATCGCGTCTTTAAGGGGGAGGACCCATATTTCAGCCTGGAGACCGGCGGAGCAATTGATTACACAATACGGCAACGCAACCTGTGGAGTGACAAAGGCATTGAAGAAATCAGTCGTATGGCGATGCAAAACCGCGCGACGGAACAGAAAAGGGTATAATTACGCATGGAAATAGTCTCCACTGCTTTGCATGGATTACTATCCGCGTCTGGAGAAACTTTAGACAAACTGAGTGAAGCATGAAGTTTGAATGGGATCCACAAAAGAACGCGATTAATCTTCAAAAACACGGACTTGATTTTGCGGATGCGCATTTGGTGTTTGATCACCCGCTGTTGGTGAGATGTGACGACCGCGAAGAATACGGGGAGGATCGTTGGATTGGGATTGGCCTGCTGGCTTTGCGGGTTGTTGTGATTATCTTTACCGAACCACGGCCCGACACGATTCGGGTGATCTCTTTCAGAAAGGCGACGAGCGATGAAAGGAAACGCTATGAAAAAGCTTATCAAGACGAATTTGGAGCGTCTTGACGCCATGACTGATGATATGATTGATACCTCCGATATTCCTCCTTTGGAAGAGGAGTTCTTTGCAACGGCGCAGTGGCGGATGCCGCAGCCCAAAGTGCAAGTGATGGTGGAAGTGGAACCGGAAGTTTTAGCATGGTTCAAAGCGCAAGGCGATCACTATCAACGCTATTTGGCCGCTGCCTTGCGTGTTTATGCGTTGGCGCATCAATCGCCCGCAGGATAATACTACCCGCAGAGTGCGGTCTTCTTCGGCGGCGAGGTCAACGCCTGTAATCCGATGAACTGCTATTGCGTCTTTAAGGGTGAGGATCCGTATGACGCTTTGGAGGCTGATGGGGCGGCGTAAGGTTTTCGTCATGAATTTCACGAATTGACGCGAAGTTTGCGCTGCGTTGTATGACAATAATGCGGAGTTATATAAAATGGGAAAGATGACACGACAGGTCTTGGTGTATCCAGGAGAGGATGGGGATTGGATAGCAGAATGTCCCACACTGACTGGCTGTAAAAGCCAGGCTGAGACGCGTGAACTAGCTATCCAGAAGATTCGCGAGGTTATGGAGGTCTATGTTGTCACGCCTGATAAGGAAATTGAAATCGTCGTGAGCGAGGCGAGCGACGAAACGGTCTATCTGTTGCAGTCTGAAGCCAATAAACGTCGTTTGCTACGCGCGATTGACAATGTCGCACATCAACAGAACCTCGTCGAAGTGGAATTGAACGCACTATGACCAAAAAGGTCATGTTTGAAGCCTCCGCCTTTGAGGATTTTACGGATTGGGCTGTCAAGGACATGAAGTTATATGAACGCATTGTTCGGCTTATTCAGGATATTCAACGAACACCCTTTTCTGGCTTAGGCAGACCTGAGGCGCTCCGCCATGAACTACAAGGATATTGGTCGCGCCGTATTAACAAAGAACATCGTTTGGTTTACAAAATCACTCCCGAAGCTATTATTATTGTCGCGTGCAAGTACCATTATGAGTAAAATAAAAGGTTAATGAGCGGTTTAGAGGCTCTACAATTCGATAACAGGAGATAAAAATGTTGACGAGTAAACAAATGGATCTCCAATACATCACTGATGCATCGGGAAAGAAAACTGCTGTCGTGTTACCAATAGAAAAATTTCAAGAGCTGATGGAGGATCTTGCAGACTTAGCTATTGCTGCTGAACGATACACCGAACCGACTGTTTCTCATGCTAGTGTCGTCGCTGAACTGAAGCGGGATGGACTCTTATACAATTGAATGGAAACGCTCTGCCGTTAAGGAGCTTAAACAGTTACCCCGAGACGCCGTTGCGCGGATTGTGAAGGCTGTTGAGCAACTGGCACATAATCCTTATCCAGCAGGTGTGAAAAAACTGATAGGAGCAGAACGCACATATCGTGTCCGTGTTGGAATGTATCGCGTGGTATACGCCATAGAAGCTGATGTTCTCGTGATTACTGTGATCAGAGTTGGACATCGTAAAGATGTGTATAGATAACAAGGAGCAATATGACCACCTGTGACCCCCTCCCCGAAGAAGCGCCCGCGCCTACCGCGCCGGCCCTTAACCTGCCCGCCGGCGTGCCCGCACTGAGCACCTTCTACCTCTACCTGACCGACGGCTGCAACCTGCACTGCCGCCACTGCTGGATCGCGCCGCGCTTCGTGAATGGCAAACCCCATCCTGGCGAGTGCCTGGACCTGGACCTGCTGCGCAAAGCCGTGACCGATGCCAAGCCGCTGGGCCTGCACAGCGCCAAGCTGACCGGCGGCGAACCGACGCTACACCCGCAGTTCGTCGAGATCGCCGATTATTTGACAGCAGAAGGCTTATCCCTTACCATGGAAACGAATGGCACGCTGATTGACGCGGCGTTGGCGAAGCACCTTAAGGAGAAAACGAAACTGTGGTTTGTCTCGGTCAGCCTGGATGGCCCCAACGCCGAAATCCACGACGCCTTCCGCCGCGTCCCCGGCAGTTTTGATGCTGCTGTGCGCGGGCTGAAGCATCTGGTGGATGCGGGGTACAAACCGCAGGTGATTATGAGTGTTCACAAGGGCAACGTGGAGCACGTCGAAGCCGTGGTGAAGATGGCCGTAACCCTGGGCGCGGGGTCGGTGAAATTCAACCCTGTGATGCATACTGGGCGCGGCATTGCGATGCACGAGCACGGAGAGACGTTGGACTTTGAAGAGACGATGACCCTGGCGCACTGGATTCGCGGGGAGCTACAGCAACGGGCGCCGATTCGCCTGATCCTTTCCACGCCATTGGCGTTCTATACCGTGAGCGAGTTGGTCCATGCCGGCAACAACGGTATGTGCCACGTCCGCCACATCCTGGGCATACTCGGTTCCGGCGAGATGGCGCTGTGCGGCATTGGGCGGACGATTCCGGCGCTGGCCTTCGGCAACCTGCGCGACAAAAGCGTGGCGGACGTGTGGGTCAACAATCCCGTATTGCAAGAACTGCGCCGCGAGCTGGACGAACCGTATCCAGGCGTGTGCGGGCAGTGTATCCACGCCGGACGGTGCCTCACTTACTGCGTGGCAGACAACTACGGAGCCACGGGCCGGCTGATCGCCCCAACGCTGTTATGTGCTGAGGCTTTCAAGCGCGGAGTATTTCCTGTGGGGCGGTTGCGGGCGGGGTAGGTATATATGTGTAGCTTTGATCCGCTAGATGTGATAGGACTCCATGCCTCGGCTGTTTTTAATGATAAGGGAGCATTGATATTTTTAGGCCCTTCTGGTACGGGAAAAACCACAATGTGCAATCTTCTAGCACATCGGATGAAAGCACTTACGGAAGATGCGATATATCTTGTGCCCCTATTGGGCAGTTGGCAGGTTGTCTATGGAGAGGCGCACGTTCATAGAGGCAAGCAGTTTGTGTCTGCAGAAGAGATTTTAAAGTTTCCTCATGCGCCGTTGCGTGCTATCTTCCGTTTGCGGCAGGCATGGGAGCCAGTATTAGAAAAACTTGATCCTTTGACAACATGTCGTTATCTGACCGATGCCTTTTTCGAGATTTTCCGCCAACGCGATGAAATTTTCGATGTTAAGGCACGTGCTTTTAGTAACCTGGCACAAGTTGCCCGTTCATACCCTAGTTACCTGTTTCACTTCGACCTATCGGCACTCACACTCGATGTGATCAATCAAGAAATGGAACTTTGGGAAACCTGATTTTTTTCCGAGCATTGGGGCAATGAGGAATGAGGATGGGCAAAATGATGTCCATCATCACAGTCATTCTGGGCGTTAATAGAAAAGATATAGTGAAAGGAGAATTTCACCATGAAAGTAATTTATGTAAAGCCAGCAATTATTGACCTTGGAGCAGTATCCGTCACGTTTGGAGGGGAGACCTGCACCCGTGGCGAAACTGCGACTATAACTTGCAATAGCGGGAGTGTCGCTAGTGATACTTGTGGCACCGGAAATAATGCTGACTTGGCGTGTGGTAGTGGGTCGAGCGCAATCACGGGCTGTGGCGGGGGTAGTTCGTACATTCACGGGTAAAATAGATTACCCCTGAGACAAACATACTCGAGGGGGACTTTCTTTTTAAGAAAAAAGGATTACCTGTTGTTGTATAAACCAATGTTCTTTGGTGGTTTTTCGTACCATGGTCACAGTATGGAAGGCACTTTCAAGTCCGGTGATATACTCCTGCTTGAAACTGTGACTTTATCTGATGTTGTGCCTGGCGATGTCGTTGTGTTTGACTTTGCTAAACACAGGCATCAAAAAATCCAGATTGTTCATCGGGTTTTAGCTTGTACTGCATGTGGGCTGATAACAAAAGGGGATGCGAATCCGTTCCCCGATTTGCAGATAGTTACTTCCGAAAATCTGATCGGGCGTGTCAACTTTATGATAAGAAACGGCAAAGTGTTGCCAGTTTTTGGAGGCAATGCCGGCCGGTTACGTTCGCACTCTATCCGTCTCTGGCGTAGACTGGTAGCATTTGGCCGTGCGCCCTATCGTTGGTTGCGCGCCAGTGGTATCATCCGGCTTCTGTGGCACCCATCGCTCAAGCGTGTGACACTGGCAACCGCGCAGGGGCCAGCCGTGAAGTATCTGCACGCGGGCAAAACGGTTGCGGTCTGGCGACCCGAGACGCGTACCTACTGGTGTCGTAAACCGTATGACCTGGTGTTGGAGTCGCCGCTGCTGACCGCGAATCATCAGCGAGTAAACGAATGAAGGTGTGCAGGAGGGGGAATTGGGGATTAGAGAGTGGGCTAACCCAATCCCCAACCTCTTTTGCAATATATGATAGAGCATTGAGGGCGACGCATTGTCGCCCTCAATGCTTTGACGTAAAGAGGATGACGTTCTCGTAACCATGAAATCCATTTTACGCTCCGTAGTGTCTTAGGAGCTTCATCGTGGGAACGTTTCAACGTTTTTAACGTTCCGACGTTCAAATCGTAATGCTTTTGTAAGTTTTGCGTTCTTGGGTTATAGTAAGATATGAATGGCGAATGGCAAATGGCGAATAGCGAATAACGAATATGCTTCATTTCTCGACCCATTTTATCCTTTCCTGGCGACTATAAAGATGAGCGTATCCTTCAACACACGGCCTGATGAAGAACTGGCGCAGTTGGCGCGGGGTGGAGACCGGCTGGCCTTCGATGTCCTCTGTGACCGTTACCTGCCCGTGGTCTACAACCGCCTGCGCGCGCTGTTGCCGCCAGAGGCCGTGGATGACGTGACGCAGGAAGTGTTTATCGCGGCGGTGCGGGCGATCCGGCGCTACCGCGCGACGGCAACGTTCCGCACATGGATTTCGGCCATTGCGCGGCACAAGGTCGCCGACTTCTACCGCGCGCGCGGCCGCCAGCCGCAGACGGTGGAACTCGATCCAGACATCAACGATGTGGTGGAACAGACCGCCTGGCAGGAGCAACTGCTTGTGCGGATGGCCTTGCGGCGGCTGCCGGATCATTACCAGGAAGTCTTGCTTTTGCGCTTTGCCGAGGGGTTGCCTTTCCAGGACGTCGCCGAAACGCTGGGCCTCTCGTTGGAAGCGACCAAATCCCGCTACCGGCGAGCCATGGCGGCGATGGTGGAGGCGTTGGGAAAGGGAGTAGGAGAGTAGGAGAGTGGAGGAGAGTATTGGTTATGAATTGTTATGGCTCTCTACCCCTGGCTGCGTGCAGAGTATTGCAGAGCGAGTTGTCAACTCGCCTGGCTCATTTAGCTCGCAATTTGTAACCCGCAGCGATATAGAGGAATGATGAAAGATCAAACAAATGAAGCCCATCAGGAGGTAACTCAGCGAGTTGAGGCGCTGCTGGCGCGGACGCTCACACCCAATCCGCCGCCGGAGAGCCTGCGCCGCCAGGTGCATAAGCGGGTGGCGGCGGAGTGGGAACGCCGTCCCTTGACCTTAAGTCAGCGGTTGCAGGGATTACTGCGTATGCCTGTATATCGGCGCGCCTGGGTCTCCATCGCAGCACTGGCCGTCGTCGCCATTGTCGCGGCATTGACGCTCCCATCCGGCGGCGTCCCTGTCGCGGGCACGGTGGTGGGGAAGTCGGGAGTCATCCTGGCGCTGCTGGTTGTGTGCGCCGTGGGGGTTGGAATTGTGTGGTTTGTTTACAAACGGCGGCATTGATTCCTTTACACCTGACAGGTCTTCCGAGACCTGTCAGGTGTGGAACAGAAAAACCTCTACACTCGCGACCCCAATCACCCCCTCATGGCGACTATAAGAGTAGAACGAACAATTCAGAAGTTTTAATCTTTTTCAGGAAAGGAGCATTGCAATGTCTAAGTTTAGTCGTTGGTTCAACAGCAAGACCGGCAAGCGTACTGTGGCCGGCATTCTGGCATTGGCGCTGGTTGTCGCTATCGTGGGGCAACTGGTAAACTGGTGGGATCTCTTTCCTGGGGCAGGCACGGTGATTGTGATTCCGCCGACGGAACCCTATCCTGCGCCGGTAAACGGATATACCTGTCTACCCACCTGTGCAGAAAATGATGGCAAGTTCTTTGTCGCGCCGGGTCAGGATCAGAAAACCTTTGCCGGCGCGAAAACAGCGTTGTGGATTGCCGTTCCGGGGGACTATACCACATTTGAAGTGGGCATCTTCGATGGGGATGATGGGAAGGACAACAACGGCAATCTCAACATTTCGGGTGGAAACTGGGATCAGTCTACGGAAGAGACTACCTATACACTGTATGCTGACCCACTGAAAAATGGCCAGGGAATGACTGTCGTTGGGCAGTGGCGCGGCAATCAGGACCCGATGCCCAACAATGCCTGGTACAACATCACGCTCAACAACGTGCCAGAAGCAAAAAGCCCTTCTGGTCATTACTTCTATCGTTTGGAAGTTGTTCGCGAGGTTCAACGGTATGGTTCTAACTTTTACAAGATCCGCTCTACCGGGTACATGTCAACGGGTAAATCAGGGCTTGTGAACGCAAGCTTCGGCATTTCCGGGGGCTATGCGAATGTGAACGACCTTCGTATTCTTTATCCTAACGGGTATTCGGCCGCTTCGACCTATACAGGAGATTGGCGTTTCTACTTGTATATTCCAAACGGGTCAACAACGCTGGAGTTTTGGGACGGCGACTTTGATCGCGGGACTTCGGATACTGTTGAGGCTGATACAGATGATCCTAATACAGAGGGTATCCCAACTTGGGCCGATCCTCTTGTCACGATACCTGAGGGGGTAGGTGGGGTACTCGGCAAAGGTGATCCGGCAGACAACAACAGCAATCGCATTTTGCGTCGTAGCCCCGCGGTGCGCTACGAGTTAATTGACCCTGCCGGTTCGCCGCTGTATACCAATACCGAGCCATCCGGAACGGAAGAATGGGAATACTTTATGATTAGTACTGACCCAACGAAAAATCCCGATTTGCTGGTCACCGAAATCAAGCCAGGGTTCTATACGGTGCATATCGAGGGACTGGACCTGCACAACTTCGTGTGGTTCCATGCAAATTATGACATCTGTGATCCAGAAGATGGCTGTGGTCCTACTCCCTGGCCCGAGGGCAACTGCCCGCGCACCATCGGCTACTGGAAAAACAACGTGAGCAAGGTGATCGCCGGACGCACCAACGGCGTGCAGGAAAGCCAGGAGACACTGGAATGGGCGCTCAAGAACGTCGCCCTCGCCAGCCCGCTCTACCGCAGTGGCCTGAACAGCAGCTTGATGAACCCTGAACCGATCGCCAATGCCGTCCCGCTGACCCTGCAAGATGCGGAAGTGATCCTGCAACGCACGGTGAGCAAGAAGAGCACCTACCCCGGCGATCCGCAATCGATGATGGCGCGCGCTCTGCAACAGAACCTGGCGAGTTGGCTCAACCTCGGCTCCGGCAAGGTTGGCCCAACGACGGTGGTGCGGCTTGATGTGGCCGGCGGCGTCTTCGAGGGCACGCTGATGGATGCCCTGCTCGAAGCGCAGACCATCATCCTCAATGCCACCAGCCCCAATGACCCGCTCCTGGAGCGCGCCAAGGACATCGGCGACCAGATCAACAACGGGTTCCTCGGCGAAGAAGCTGCAGATAGTGTCTGCGAGGATTATGTCCAGGTGATCCCGCCGGACAAGCAGCCGCCCAAGCACAAGGACATGCCCAAAGCGCCCGTGCCACCGGAACCACCGATGCCGACGCCCGAGCCTCCGGTTTGCACGATCCCGGACCTGCACCTGGCCGGAGACTATGCCATCGTCGCGCTCAACCCGGCGGATTGCCAGGGGCAACAGAATGGCCTGCTCTTCCATGGCACGTCGCTGACCCAGATCGACGGAACAGCCTACTCGAACGGCTGCGTGCGCGCGGTCGGCACGACGGACGTGCAGGTTTCGGCTCCAGTGGACTATGTCGTGGACCAGTTCGGCGATATGAGCCTGATCAGCGCCGGCGTGCGGCAGATCCCGGCCCTGGATCCCGCAACCTGGACGGTCAACCCGCCAAACTGCTCCGATCCAGCAGCCATTCAGATGAATGGTGAGGACTTCAAAGGGAACGTAGCCCTCAATCCTGGCCTGTACTGCATCAGCGGTGATGTGACCATCAACAACCACGAATCGCTGAGTGGGGAAGGCGTAACGCTCTACTTTACCGACGGCCGGCTTATGATCAACGGCGGCGCAACGGTGCAGTTGTCCGCACCTTCAACCGGCGCATCGCCCGCGCTGCCCGGCATCCTGATCTACTTCCCGCAGACAAACAGCAACCCGCTTATGATCACCGGCAACTCCGACTCGTACTTCACCGGCGTGATCTACGCGCCCGCTTCCGAGATCGAAGTGCTGGGAACCAGTCTTGTCCTCGGCTACAATGCCCAGTTCATCGGGTGGGATGTGCGCGTCGGTGGAACGTCGGATGTGATCATCGGCCTGAACAGCGACGGTCAAAACATCTGCCAGTAAAGTAATCACCTACAATCCAACGGGGAGGCGTGACGCCTCCCCGTTTTTGTATGGTCTGCAAACTCAGAATGCTTTGAGCGGATCGTCAGATCTGCGTATCGTGCTAAAATCAGAAGCTGAGTCCTGGCTCAGTAGAATTGGGGAATAAGAACGATGAAAACAGTTGCGTTAGCGGAAGTCAAAAACGATTTGTCAAAATATACTAGTGTTCTTTCAAGAATTAAATGACGGGTAGAGCTGCTTGAGTTTGATGCGCGCATCCTGAGTCGTGAACTGCCAATTCACGGTAGACGCCCGCGCATTGCGCTGCTCA
>JAIOAS010000044.1 GCA_019873725.1 Chloroflexota bacterium
GTCAGCAGATTAAGCAGATTTAGCAGATTATGCGCTGTAAATCGGTCAAAAATCTGCTTAATCTGCTAAATCTGCTGATGAAAATGGCAATTTTAGTGTGCGGTTAGTATATTTTACACTTTACGTTTTACGCTTTAATTTCTCATCCGATGAGCACGGTTGGACAGCCGGGCGGGATGATGACATCCGGCGGGCCCGTGCAGGTGAGTTGATCGCCGACGCGCGCCGCCGGCAACCCGCCAATCAACACCGTCGGACTGCCCGGCGGCAAGATCGGCCCGCCCACGTGCGGCACGACGCCCGTGACCATCGGGCACGTGTGCATATCGCTCACGCGCGCCGCCGGCTGTCCGCCGATCAACACTGTCGGACATCCGGCGACAATCACGCCGCCATGCGCCGTCTGATCGCCCATTCGCGCCGCTGGTTGTGCCATAGCGTGCTCCTTTAGTTGATCTTGACCAGGGAGCCTTTGACTTCCGTGATGCCGCTCGACTTCACCGAGGTTTGCGCGTTGCTCCCTACCTCCGCGCTGGCCTGGGCGGTGACTTTGACGTTCAGCCCCTCAATGGTCACGTCCTGCGCGGCCTTGAGGTTGAGTTTGCCTTGGGTGTCGAGCGTGATGTCGCCCATACTGCTCAAGGTGGTTTTGCCCTTGGCCGTCACGCTCACGTCGCCTTCCATCTCGATGGTCAGGCTATTCTTGACCGAATCCACGGTAAATTTGTTCTTGCCGGTTTTGTCCACCAGCACCATTTGCTCACTGCCGCTTTTATCGTTGAACGTGAAACTGTGCCCGCTCTTGGACTGGATGATGATGCTCTCTTCACCCTCCTTGTCATTGAGCACGATGAGATGCCCGCTGCGCGAGCGAATGATGCGCTGGTCAATCACTTTTTTGTCGCTGCCCAGAATCTCGCCGGTGCCGGCCGGCGGCACGTCTATTTTGTTCCACAGCGCGCCCACGATGTACGGGAAGCTGGGGTCGCCGTGCTCGAAGGCGACCAGCACTTCGTCGTCCACTTCCGGCGTGAAGAAGAACCCGCGCTCTTTCCCGGCCATCGGCGCGGCGAGACGCGCCCAATTGCTGGCAAGCTCCGCGCCCTTGTATTTGGTCAGCCAGGGATACTTCACCTGCACCCGCCCCAACTTCTCCGGGTCCTCTATATTGACCACGATGGCCGGAACCACACCGTAGATGCGCCCAGGAGTGTGGTATCCGTGGTTGTCGCTGTTGAGCAAATAGCTGAGCGTGTTGGGATGTCGCCCGGCGACGCTGAAGCTGACGCGATAATCGCCGCGTGTGTAGACGTGGCGCGCCTCGGTGATGTAATACTCGCCGCTAAACCGCTGGCCCACCCCTTTGACGGTGACGACGCACCCGGCGCTGATGCGCGGGTCGCCCACGCCGCAGACGCCTTCGGCCTGGATGAACGTGCTCTCCGCCTCGGCGAAGCGCGCGGCGGCGATCGCTTTCGCGTGATCCACCGTCAGTACCGGAATATCAACCGTGACGTCTTCGGCGACGCCGCCCAACTTCTCTTTGGCGACCGCGCTGCCTTTTTTGTTGAAGCTGCCGCTGGCAATTTGGGGCTTGATTCGCGTTTCGACCGTCGTTTCCGCGCCTTCGAGCGCCTTCTTGCTGGCCGGATCCCAGCCGATGACGATGGCTTTGTCCACCTGGTGCATCAGCGTCACGCGCGGCGCGAAGCTGGCGAGATTTTCCCCCCACATGAGGGGCGCGGGCCTTTCCATGCCGCGCACGGTGTTGGCTTTTTGGAAATAGAGTTTCTTTTCCAGGACGTAGACCTGGTAGCCCAACAGCCGCGCGCGTGACCACAAAAACTCAAAATCGGTCTGGTTGTATTGCAGGACGTGAAAATACTTGATGGAGCTGATCTCGCTGGTGTCAATCTCGGTACTCAGTCCCGTTTCATGGGCGATGGTCTTGACGATTTGATCCTCCGTCACCCCGCTGCCCCGCGGATTGGCATCCCCGAACGTGCGCGTCTTCGTCCCGCGCGTCAGGCGGTGCGAGCGGTCGTACCCACGGATGCGCAGCACCGGCTGCCAGTTATCCGCCGCGAAAATCGGCTCGATGGCGGTGATCTCGCCCACGATCAGCGTGGATTTGACCACCATCGTCTCGCTCGGGATTGCGTCGGTCTCAATCTCAATTTTGACTTCCGCGCCGACCTCGAAGGTATTCGCATCGGTGTACTCCAGCTTGCCGGTTTGCACATCCAATGTGTCCTGCACGTCAATGGTGAACATCGCCGGCAGGTGCAGGTTGGTATCCACGACAACTTCAAGCAGATCGCCTTCCAGCTCGGTCTGTTTGACTCCGTTTACGGTGATGATCACATCGCTTGGCATGATGATCCTCTTAGATTACGGCAGCGGCGGCAGCAGCAGGATTTGTCCCGGACGCAGATCGCGCGGATTGTAGAGGCCGTTGGCGGTGGCGAGATGACGCCAGTGTGCGGCAGAACCGTATTCCTGATAGGCGATCATATCCAGCCGCTCGCCTAACTGCACGACGTGCGTCTTCCGCGACTCTGTGCGCGTGGTGGGATTGGTGGAACCGGCGTAATCGTCGCGGGCATCCTGCTGCTTGAGTTCGACTGTGGCGTGCGCGCGAATGGGCGTGCCATCGGGATCGAACAGCGTGTATTCAATCGTCACCTTTTCGACGACCGCCAGGAACAACGTGAGCTTGCCCCATTGAAATTTGACCTGGGGCGGCGGTTTGCGATCACTCACTGCGCCGGACATCATGACCAGCTTCAGAAGCTGGTTGGTGTACATCCGCACGTCCCGGTACTCGATGTTGCTGCTGGTGTCGAAGACGAGGGTGAGATCGAAGGTCGCCGGTGCGCCGCCGCCGAATTTCAAATCGGGCGCGTTTCGCCGCGCGACGTTTTCGCCTTTCCACGCGACGGATTTGACTACCTTGATGCTGGCCGGGTTGAACTGGAACTCCAGCTCGACCTTCCGGCTATCCAGCAACCCCAACTCGTTGCCCTTCTCGTCAACCGTCACGATTTTGGCCTTTTCCTGCGACGTGAGGAAATTGCTCAAACTTTCGGGCGCTGTGAACAACGCCGCCGGATTAAACATTCCTGTGATGCCCATACTTGTGCTCCTTTAGGTAAAGCGTAAAACGTAAAACGTAAAACGTAAAACGTAAGGGGCCTTTACGTTTTACGTCTTATTGCTACGTTCACGCTCGATGGCGATAAGGCGTTTGACGAACGGGTAAACACGCCGCGCGAGTTCCCCTAAATTGACCGGCTCGGGTGCCGGTGTCTCTTCTTCTCTTTCGCCGCTGGCCTCGCGCTGGATGAGTTCCCCGACGATGGCCGGGCGCGTGATGGTCTCCGCGACCTGCGTCGGCGGACCAGGCCTCGGCGCGGGCGGCGTAGTGTGCGCCGCGCGCTCTTCCTGGCGCACTAACGGCATAGCGACAGCCGCGCCCGTCGCCGACGGCTGGCCGCTGACCACTGACGGCTGAGGGCTGCCCGCTGACCACTGCGGGCTGACGGCTGACGGCTGAAAACCAATCGCTAACGGCTGATTGCTCTTTCCCCCCGCCATCCGCAGCTCCAACGGCGGCTGCGACGCGGCCCGCTCATCCTGGACGCGCTGCTGCTCCCGTCTCGCGGGCGGGGTACGCCGCGTGACAGTCGGCGCGGGGCCAGGCCCGACAAACATATTCGGGCTGCGCGCATACAACGTAAGCCCCGCCGCCCCCGTACCTGCCGGACGCTCCCTTCCCGCATCGAGCTTCCAGCTTCCAGCATCCAGCATCATCCCGTTTCCAG
This sequence comes from Chloroflexota bacterium, assembly GCA_019873725.1. Classification (GTDB taxonomy): domain Bacteria; phylum Chloroflexota; class Anaerolineae; order B4-G1; family SLSP01; genus DSWT01. Next base: position 3,825 of record JAIOAS010000044.1, read on the forward strand.
CATCCCGTTTCCAGCTTCCAGTATCTAACTTCCGGCTTCCCGTTTCCTTACGCGGCTGCGTCTTGACCAGGGGGCGCAAAGTCGGCGGTGACGCGGGTTGGCGCAGCAGGCCGTGGCTCCGCGCATCCGCCCGGCGCTGGATGACCTGGCGCAAGGGCAAATCGGGGATGGATGATTGAAAACTGGCGACTGGCGATTGGAGGTCGGAAGGTGGGGGCGTTTCAATGTTTTCCGTCGGCTGTGCGGCCACGGCATCCCCACGGCGTTGCGCGGTATCCGTGATGGTTGGGCGTATGGCAGATTCGGCCAGCGTGACGGCCGGCAACGGCACAGCCCGGCGCGGTTCGGGCGGCGCTGTGATCGGCGATGGCCACTGCGCCTCGGTGCGCTCCGGCCCGCGCGGCGGTTCGGCAGCGCGCGGGATGTCCACGTGGGGCTGATCGGGCATAGCGACGCGAGCTTTGGGCGGCATCGCTACGGGTGGGGACGGGGGGTGGGGCGCTTCGAGGGGGCGCGCGGGTGAGATGACGGCGCGGGACGGCATCTGGATCACAGCGGGCGGTTCGGGTTGGGGACGTGGGCCTGGCGTCGTCACCGGGCGCGGCGCGGATGGCGTTGCGCTGCGCTCAACCGGCGCTGCGATGTGCGGCGACGGCTTCACCGGCAGCGCGTGCGGCAGGCGCGCTCGCGCCGGTTGTCCTGTCCATAGCGGTTCGGGGATGGCGCGCGGGAGGCGCGGCATCGGTTCGCGCGGCGCGACCGGCTTTGCCATAACGGGCGCTTCGATCACCGGTCGCGGTTGTGAGGATTCCGCACGCGGGGTAGGGGTCTTCGCCGCGCGTTGGATGCCTGGCGCTTCCACCGCTGCGGAGGGGGATGGCGGCGTCTGTTCCACCGGAGATGGCGTCGCTGCCAACGGCATTTCGGCGCCAGGTCGTGCGGGCGTTATTGTTGCTGGAAGTGGTACGGGCGGCGTGAGGGAAGCTGGTTTTTGCGGCGTGCGAGCCGCATCGGGCGCGGCAGTGCGTTCCACAGGGAGCGGCGCTTGAGCCCGTTCAGGCTGTTGCGGTGGTGCGGTGGTGGGCCTCTCCGGGCTGGCTGGCGGCTCAGGTTCCGCTTGACGCTGCACCCGCATCATTGGCAGGGCTGCCGCAGGCGGCGTGATGGCTTCCGCCTGAGGCGTTTCCTCCATCGGCGCTCGCTGGATCGCGGGACGTTCGCGCGCCGGTTGCGGCGTCTCACGCGGCGCGACTGGCGCGGCCACGGGTTCGCCCGTCTCCCGTTCTGGCATTGCACCGCGCGGCGTGATTTCTTCGACGCGCGCGTAGCGCCGGGCTTGCGGCGGCAGTTGTTTTGACGCCGGTTTGCGCGTCGGCCTGGCGGCGGCGGTGGGACGCGACGACCGGGCGGGGATGGGCGCTGTCAGTTTGAACGGTTCAATAGGCTGTCCCGCTGCAAAAACGCTTGGGCCTTGTGCGGCGCTGGGGGAGAATCGTTCGATCACCTGCCCTGCCGGCGTAGCCGGGCCGGTCGGCAGAACCAACTCCAGGGTGCTGTCCCATGCCGTAGTTGTCGCCGACGGTTGGCGGCGCACGCCGATCAGTCGCAGCGTTTGGGCGCGACCGGCGATGTCATCGCTGAAGCGTTTGACCAGACGCGGCTCCAGGGCGCCGATGTCGGGTTTCCAGGCCACGGCCTCGTCGCGCGTCTGCCGGACGCGGCGCAGCAGGCGTTGGGTGTTGTGGTGGGTCAACGTCAGCGGGCGCGCGTGCTCGACCTCGCCCTGGTCGTGGCGGCGGAGACTCTCCAGGCGTTGCTGCATCCAGGGCGAAAGCATCGTTTTCGTCCTGTGGGACAGTGTTTTCACCGTGCGCTGAAGATAGCCCGGCGCTGGGACCCCATCGTGTATTTCCGACATCCGTGTTATGCCCCTTACATCAAATCCCCCGCCCCGCCCGTCAAACTCATCGGGGTGAGGACTTCGTAACTCAGCGTCATGCCGTGATGGGCAATTTCCAGGGTTTCGATGGCGGTTTTTTTGCTGGAAGCGTCGAGGCTGGACATCTCCCATTTGACCGGGTAGGCGTTTTCGATATCCCAATGTTTGACCTTGCCGAAGCCTTGCCCCATCACCGTGAGAAAGCTCGAATCTTCGTAGCCGGCCGCGCTTGCCGCCAGTGTGGCGATATTGTGACTCGGCGCACCCTGGATGATCGAGAAGTTGATCCGCCGCACGCGACTGTCGTAGCGGCCCTGCATCATCCAATCCCACAGCCCGCGCGACAGGCTCAGGCCGCGCTTGAGCGTGATGTTCTTGAATTCCAGCCGTCCGGGCAGCTTGTGAACGTAGTTATTGACGCCGCCCTCTTTGATGGATTCGACGTCGCGCGTCACTTCCAGGCCGCTGCACTCGGTGAACAGGGCCACGAACACGCCCGATAATTCCACGAAAAACAGGTACGCCGGGGCAGGATCGAAGCGCATCCCCGACGCTTCTTGCAGTGTACGCAGGCCCATCGAAATGGCCGCCGTGGTCGCTGCGCCCGCGGCCCGCGTCGCGGCAGCTTCCGCCAGCTTTAACGCGGATTCCGCCAGATTGGCGACCGTTAAGGATGAAACTGTCTTATCAATGAGTGGCATCTCCAGCCCTCCTGACTCTCTCTGACTCTCTGCTGTGGCTGGTCTCCGACCGCGCCGGTCACTTTGCTGTGGCCGGTCTTCGACCGCGCCACTTTCTGCTGATCGCCTCCGCTTACCCCAGACGCTGCTGTGGCCGGTCTCCGGCCGCACCGGTCACTTTGCTGTGGCTGGTCTCCGACCGCGCCACTCTCTGGCTGAAAGCTGCTCGCTTTCGCTTACCCCAGACGCCGGCCCCGCCGTTCATTTTCCACGCGCAGCTCTTCCTTGAGCAGCGCGACAATGTGCTCCGCAAGCGCCTGCAAGTCAACATCCGCACTGTTGTTGGAAACGACAGGATCGTTCATCCCTTGTTCGGATGATGTATCGGTGTTTCCTTTCTCATTTCTCATTTCTCATCTCTCGTTCAACCGCCGGTTAATTTTGGCGATTTCTCCCACCCACCGCTGTCGCTGCCGGTGTTCCAGATTGAGGATGTCATCCAACGGCCAGTGAAAGTGGTAGGCGACGTAGGCTACCTCCTCGTGCAGGCGGTCAAGGGGGTAGCCTATGATTCCCCCCCCAGGTTGGCTAAGTCCACCTCCAGCGCGTTATTGCAGTGCGGGCAACGAACGACACGGGTGGTCTTGCCGGTTTCGTTGATCTGGCGATAGAATTCTTGAAGGTAAGCCAGATCGGCGGCGAAAAGGTTCTCGACCACGCTGGTATTGATGTGCGGCAATGTCCCCAGGCTGGTGATGACCCGCGTGAGCAGGACGATCACCAGATACGCCTCGTTGGCCTGGACGCGCATATCGTTCAGCGGTGTGATCTCGTCCATCGCCGTCGCCAGGCGCATCGTCCCCTTTTTGTGAACATTGCCCTCGCGGTCCACATAACCAACCGGAAGGGTGAATTCAAACTCGGTTTGTATACTCACGATGAAAGCCTCCCTTGAAAATAGTCCAAAGTCCAAAGTCCGAAGTCGAAAGTTCAGATTTATGAGGTCGGAAAGATCTTGTTGAAATACGCGCTCAGGTCGGGGGATTCTTTGGGCGGAACGGCGACCTCGACGAATTCGATCAGTTCGGCGGCCAATGTGATGGAGATGCGCGCCTTCTGCAAATCCACATACTGGTTGAAGCTGAACCCCGACAACTTGACCGGCCAGGCGCGTTTGAAATCCCACTGCAAGTAGGTTGTGCCGTGGCGTTTCATATAAACGGAGCCGTCGCGGCGCGCTTCGACGATGCGCCCATTCGAGGCCAGCGCGAACCACTTATAGAGTTCCTGATAGTTGGCGAACCCACGTTCGAGGGTGAACGGCGCGAAGCTGGTGGTGCCGGGAATAAACAGCGTCGTCGAGGCCCCTGATTCGTACACGATGTCGTGTTCGATGCGGGCGATCTCAATCTCTCCGCCGGTCAATCGCTCGAACACGCCGACCAACAACCCCTGAACTTCCAGGTGAAATTCGTAGCTCAGCAGGTCATAGCCGAATCCCTGCGGCGTCCGGCCCAACGATTTTTCTTCTTCCAAATCACGTCTGAGAAACGGCATACGCGCCTCCTTATCACCCGTGGCTGCGCCTCGGAGATCGCGGGATTGCGCTCCGCGATCTCCGAGGTCTGCTAACAACAGCCACTATGACACGCGGACGATCCCTTCGTGGACGATGGTCATCTCTTCGACCATCAAGTTAGCGCCGCCGGAATCCATTTCCGGGCCGCTCACTTTGCTCGGCCATGCGTTTTCCAGGTTCCAGCGCCCGATCTCTTCGCCGGCCTGGTTATAGGCGATGATCGAGCAGTTGGTGCGGGCCTCATCCACTTTGCCATCTACAACTTGTTGCCGCCATTGCCACACGTCAATGTTGCTGGTGACGCCGCGTGTGAGGGTGATGTTGGTCCAGGTCAGACGACCGGGAATCTTCTGGATGATCGTCTCGCCGGTTTCGGCATTGACGACTTTGTGCTCGACCACTTCACTTTCGGAGCCGATGCCCGACACTTTGGTGAAGTAGCCGCTCAATTTACCTTCAATCTCTAGCCCAAAGTTAAAGGCAACTAGGGGATTTTCGATATTTGCCATAACGGTGCCTCCTTCAAATGTGATTGAGTTGATCCCTGCTACAGTCGTTACGCGGGAGTAGACTAGGATGTGATCGGTTCTACACGGGTGATCCCGCTGTGGGCCAACGTGACCTCTTCCAGCAGCACATCGCTGCTGGAGGCCAGCATGTCCGTCACCGTGACTTTGCGCGGCCAGGCCAGCTCGACATTCCAGCGCGCGATCTCCTCCTTTTGGGCGTTGAAGGCGACAATCGCGCAGTTGACGCGCTTATCCTCGCCTTTGGCGATGTCTTGGTGCCATTGCCAGAAGCCCCTGTTGTCGGTGACGGGCCGGGTGAGGACGATGTCGGTCTGCGTGCACCGTCCGGGAATCTTCTCGCCGGTGATCGTCTCGCCCTCGTTGGTCGTGACCCAGTGCGCGATAGCTTCGAGTTCCGAGCCAATGCCGCTGACTTTGGTGAAGTATCCGCCGCGCAGCTCGTTGTAAATCTCTACCCCAAAGTAATACGCCAGTGCGGGAAATTCAGTCATACCCATAACTCCCTACTTCCTACTCCCTACTCCCTACTTTCTACTTCCTACTCCGATCCCGGCCCTGCCCACTGGCTGATGCGGAAGATGACGAACTCCGCCGGTTTGACCGGGGCCAGGCCAATTTCGATGATGAGTTGGCCCAGGTCGCGGGTTTCGGGCGGGTTCAGCTCATCATCGCACTTGACGTAGAACGCCTCTTCGGGGGTATTTCCGAACAGCGCGCCGGTGCGCCAGACCGTTCGCAGGAAGGCCGTCACATCGCGGCGGACGCGCGCCCAGAGCTTGCGGTCGTTGGGTTCAAATACCACCCACTGCGTGCCGTTCTCGATGGACTTTTCCACCATGTTGAAGAGCCGCCGCACGTTGATGTAGCGCCAGGAGGGATTGCTGGACAGCGTGCGCGCGCCCCACACACGGATACCGCGCCCAGGGAAGCCCCGGATGCAGTTGACGCCAATGGGGTTTAGCGTGTCCTGCTCGCCTTTGGTGGTCTGGTAAGCCAGGCCGATGGCGCCCTGCACGACCTCATTGGCGGGCGCTTTGTGGACGCCGCGCGTGGTATCGTTGCGCGCCCAGATGCCGGCTATGTGACCCGAAGGCGGGATGTTGATGGGACGATTCGTCGCCGGGTCCATCACGGTGATCCAGGGATAGTACATCGCCGCGTAGCTGGAATCGAAACCGGCGATGTCCATGCGCCACTTCTTCACCTCTTGCGGCGTCAGGTCGGGCGGCGTGTCGAGGATGGCGACGCGGTCGCCGAGCCGTTCGCTGTGCGCGATCATCATCGTTTGCACGGCTTTGATGGTGTCCAGGCCGACCTTCTCGCCGGGCATCGCCGACATCAGGTCGGGCACGACGACCATCGTGACATCTTCCAACGCTTCCAGCCCTTCGACGCCGGTGCGCTCGGTCACCTTGCCCTGAAATTCAGCGGTGGTGGGCGCCGGCAGTTGCCTGGATTCGATGGTCAGCGTTTGTTCCTGCGCGCGCGGCCACAACTGGGCGAGTGGCACGCCGGCCTCGGGCACCAGGATTTGCACCAATGACGGCATCTTGTTGTCCTTGTACGCGACGCGGACTTCCGTTTGTCCGTTCTCCTTGACCTCGTGCAGGGTAACATCTTTGATTTCTTCCATCACTTTCCAGCCGCCGCCGAGTTTTTCGCGCTCGACGATGAGCGTGAACGACCCCGTGCCGCCTTCCGCCGGCGCTTCGGCCTCGGCAGCCGGGGCCTCTTCTTCCTTGCCCTTGGCTTTGGCTTTCGGCGCCGCCAGTTCAGGCACATTCGCTACCTTGACCCGCAGCCGCAGCCCCTCGAAGCCGGCCTGTTTGGCCCGGACGATCAACTGCGGTTTGCCCGCGTTGTTCAGCAGGGCGGCCTGGGCCTTGGGGATGGTGCGGACGCTGACGACGTAGCAGCGCGTCCCGCCGTTCAAGAAGTAGCCATAGACCGAGTGCGCCAGATAAGCGCCCGGTACAAAATCGCCGTACCGTTCAACAAACTGGGTCCAGTTGGTGACCAATTGCGGTCGGTTGAGCAGATCTTCGGTGACAAGTTCACCGTCAATCTCACGCACAATTTCTGCCTTCTCGCTGAACCCAACGAAGGCAGCCATGGCCGTCCCGACGCCCTCAATGGGCTTAGGGCCGCGGTCAATCTCTTCTACATAAACTCCAGGTGATAGATACTCAGGCATGTGGACCTCCTTATTCGGTATCACGGACACAGGAAAGACGGATTGTGAATTGCGAATTACAAATGACGGATTACCAATTACGAGTTACGAATAACGAATCATCCTCCTTTCGCTAGACACGTTTTAACGTTCGGCGATCAACCAGTATAGGTGTAGAAAACGCTTTCACACGCAGACTATCTTAAAGAGCGATCAATTCCTGCCCCTGTAAGATGCTGTTGTTTTTTGCTCTATCTGTTCATATAGGCGGCGATCTGGTCAGTGCTGCGCATTGTTGCTGCGGAGCTGATCTTCCATCCACTGGATCATCGTCTTGAACACCTCGGCCTTCTCCGGATCGGTGCGTAGCTCATGTTTGAAGCCATCCCACATCTTTAGTGTTACCTTGTCTGGTGGTGCCAACTCGGCAAATGCCCGGCTGCCTCTCGGATAGGCGATGGTATCCTTGGTCCCATGCAAGAGCAACAGCGGCAACGGGAAGTGCGGCGCGTTCTGGAAAATAAGGTCAATGGCCCGTAGCATTGCTCTTCCCCAGCCCGTAGTTATCAGGAAGTGAACCAGCGGATCCTTGAGGAAAGCTTCGTTCACCTGTGGATCACGGCTAAGTTCCTGTACATCAACGCCGCTGTTGATAGTGAGGGTTGGCAGCGATTGTCCGAGTAGCTTGGTTAGCAAGACTTTTAGCTTTTGCTCTTTAATTGAGGACTCCAAGCCGGGCGCCGCGGCGATTATCCCCACTACTGTGGGGTGGCGCACCGGGGTGTAGGCGAGAACCAGAACAGCGCCCATACTTATGCCGTAGATGAATTGGGGCAACCCTGGATAGCGTTGGGCGATCTCGTTACGAAACTTGTCTATGTCGTCGAAATATGCCTCCAATGAGGGGGTGTGCCCGCGCCGACCACCTGATCTACCAAAACCACGCTGGTCGAAGCCCGCGACAATGTAGCCAGCCTGCGCCATAGCCTCACCGTCAGGTTGATACCGTCCGATGTGTTCACCGACGCCGTGCAATACGCACACAGCGGCTTTCGGCTTGAGTGCGGGTATCCAGGCCTTTGAGTATATCGCCAAACCATCGGTGGTGGTCCAGTTCCATTCCACGGTCTCCATATTCGCCTTCTCCCTTTTCTCTTTACCTGTAAGCCTGTCTTTGTTCTGCGAAGCATCACTCAACGAAGATTGGAAGGTTGTTAGAAGTTTTCAATCTTTTAAATCATAATCAGGCGCCGGTACTTTGATTTTGTGCAGTTTAGGTTTCCCGCCATTGACTGCCAGCTCCAACGTGTACTCGCCGGCTTGCAGTTTGCCGATGGAGAAGCGCCCTTCGGCTTGAAGCGGCACGACCAAATCGCGCTCAACCAGCTTGAGTTTGAGCGCCTCCAGCGGTTTGTCCGAATGGACGGTACCGCCAATCGTCCAGAAAACGTCGGGAGGGAAGCCGGCGACGAATTCCTCGGTCGTCGGGCGCGCCGATTGGCCGATCCGCAGCTCGCGCGTGCGCACCAGCGGCGTGATGAACGGCTTGTAGGGATCGAGCGCCAGCGTCACAATGAGCGTGACGGCGGGACGAATCTCGTTGTCCAGCGCGTTCCATACGTCGGCGGGATTGCGTAGGGTGTCTTGCTGCGCCACTTCCAGGGGGATGGGCGCGGGCTGGTCGGCGAGGCTCTCCGGCAGCAGATCTGTAGGAAGATGCGGTTGCCGGAAGAGGGCCAGCAGCGCACGCCCAAGCAGATTGTGCTCGTCGTCGGGGTCGTTGGCCCAGGCGGTGATCATATAGTGCAGCGCCACGCGGACCGGGGTGCGCCGTTGCAGGGCGGTGCCGTCGGGGCGGTGCTCGATCACCCACTGCTGCGACCCGCGCAATTGCAGGTTTTCGCGGATGTCGTGGAGAAAGACGTTCAGGGTGGGGCGGCTGAGGCGCGACGCCCACTCGCGGCTCGGTTGGTCAAACTTGATGTCCACATCGCCGTTTTTGATGGGGATTTCGCGGATCAGCAATTGCCGCAGGACTTCGTCGAGGTCTTGAAACATTGTTAGTCACCGCCCTTGAGTTGCTCTAACATTTCGAGTTGCGCTTTCAGCTTCTCGATCATTTTGTCTACATTGGACTTGCTCTTCTTTTCCGGCTCGTCGAATTGTTGCTCCCAGTTGCTCCCGCCTTCGGATTGTGGTCGCGCCCTCAATGCCGGGCGCGTCCCCACCCCCGGCCCTTGCAACAGACCGCCGGTCGTCCCGGCGCTTTGTCCGCGCAGTGATGACGGCACGCCGAGATCTGCGATGCGCCGACGTTTCATTCCTGTTGAAAACTGGCTTTTGAATTGCGACCATTTCGACGGCGGCGCCGGCGTGGGTTTGTCGGGCGGCCTCTTGTTCACCAGCGGACTCATCGTCGGGTGCATCGGGTCATGATAGGGATCCGTCTCTGGCGATGGGTTGACTTCGGGCGTCTCTTCGTCGGACGGGGATTCTGATGGCGTCTCTTGCGATTGGCCGACGAGCAGCGGGAAGAGCGCCCGTTCCTTCTCACTCATCAAGCGTTCCTGGTTGCGCGCCAGAAACTTGACGTAGGCTGCGGGGTCTTTGCTGATGGAAGGCCCGATCCCCATTAACTCGCGTTCTTTGTCGGAGAGTTTGTTGGGGTTCTGCTTTAGATAGGCGATGTATTCATCGGGATCCGTCGGGGCGTCGGCGAGTTTGTAGAGGCTTTTCTTTTTGCCCCAGAGCCGTTGGATGGTCTCTCCGGCATGGCCTGGCGCAACTTTTGCTGGCGGACGATAGCGGCCAGTTTGTTGGACGACGTGGGTTAGCTCGTGAGCCAGCAGCCGTTTGCCTTCATCGGTGTTGAAATCCGGTTCGTTGGCACCCAAGTAAATGTCTGTTCCGTGGGTGAAGGCGCGCGCGCGCAGGTTGCGGTTCAGGCGTCCGGCTTCGCTATCGGTGTGCAGGCGCACACCGGCGAAGTCAGCGCCAAAGCGGGCCTCCATCTCTGCGCGGAGCCTGGCGGGCAAGGGGCTGCCGCTGCCGCGTAGGAGGCGCAACTGCCGCTCGGTGTCGTCGCTGGCCTGGAAGCCCTCCCCGGCCTTGCGTTGCATCAGCGGTTTCGCTTGTAGCTCTTCCTCTTCTTCGGGCGATGCTTGCCGTTGGACGAGCGGCTTGGCTTGCAGTTCCTCTTCCTCCGGCACTGCCTGGCGTTGGACGAGCGGCTTGGCTTGCAGTTCCTCTTCTTCTTCGGGCGCGGCTTGCCGTTGGACGAGGGGCTTGGCTTGCAGTTCCTCTTCTTCTTCGGACGATGCTTGTCGTTGGATGAGGGGCTTGGCTTGCAGTTCCTCTTCTTCTTCGGACGATGCTTGTCGTTGGATGAGGGGCTTGGCTTGCAGTTCCTCTTCCTCCGGCGCTGCTTGTCGTTGGACGAGGGGTGTGATGGTGGCGGCCAGCGGCTTCATCTGCAGCTCTTCTTCTTCGGGCGTTGCTTGTCGTTGCACGGGGGCGGGGGTGCGCAACACCTGGTCGGCGACGCGGTCGGCCTCTTGCTCGTACTGATCCCCCACCGGACCGACCTTCACTTTGGCCTGGATCAAGCCGGAGACGGCGCGATTGCCCGCTGCGTGTTGCAACTTCAGAATTTCGCCCGGCGCTGCCTGTTCAAGCCGGTGAATCGTACCCGGGCTGATGAGCTGAGGCGCGGCTGCCAGTTCTGGCTCGAGTGGCTGCCGGTTTTGTCGTTTGGGCGCTGATTCCCCGACTGGATCAACATGCTGACTCTGTTGTGTCGCCATATTTTTTCTTTCCCTTCTAACGGTACTGACCTTAACCGTAATGTTACCGGGGGAGAAAGGTGTTGCTGGACCACGAGATCAATGCTTGCTAACTTATTTCATTATACACAGAAATTCTGTCAAACACAATATATATATAAGATGAAAATTTACAAAATTTCGGATTTTTCAACATACTATCAAATACCGCATACCATCCAGCGCGTCTTATCAACATAGTCGTTGGACGGCAGGCTAAAGTGTCGGTTTGTCCTTACCTTGAATGACCATATCTGCCTCATTCACCAACCGCCCCATCTTCTGCAACTCGCGGCGCGTGGCGTGCAGCAGATGACGCATTGTCACCGGGCTGCCGGTGGCGGCAGCGAGAAAAGCCGCCGCGACGATGATGTTGCGGATATTGCCGCCGGCCAGTTTGAAGCGGCGCGCCAACAGCGCGAAGTCCAGGTCATCCGCGCGGGGCACATCGGGCGGAAAGAGCGTGGTCCAGATGCGCAGCCGGTATTCTTCTTCGGGGAAGGGGATGTCCACGGCAAATTGCAGGCGGCGGGTGAAGGCTTCATCCAGATTAGCGCGCAGGTTGGTCGCCAGGATGGTCACGCCGTCGTAGGCTTCCATCCGTTGGAGCAGATAGCTGATTTCGATGTTGGCGTAGCGGTCGTGGGCGTCTTTCACCTCTGAGCGTTTGCCGAAGAGCGCGTCGGCTTCGTCGAAGAAGAGGATGGCGTTGCTGCTCTGCGCCTCGGAGAAGATGCGTTCCAGGTTCTTCTCAGTCTCGCCGATGTATTTGCTGACCACCGTGGACAGGTCAATTTTGTAGAGGTCCAGGCTCAAATCGTTGGCGATCACTTCCGCCGCCATTGTTTTGCCGGTGCCGGGCGGGCCGGCGAAGAGCGTGGTGACGCCATTGCTCGCCGCGAGCTTTCTGCCCACGCCCCACGCTTCCATCACGGTGGCGCGCCCGCGCACGGTGGCGACGATCTCCCGCAACAGCGCGAGCTGATCCGCCGGCAGAATGATGTCCTCCCAGGTGTAACGCGGCTCGATCTTGCGCGCCAGCCCCGAAAGGTGTGGGTTGGAGTGGACGCGCGCGGCGTTGAACAAATGCTGGCGCTGCACATCCTGTCCGCGCTGCGCCGCCATATCCCGCGCCGTGGCGACGGCGTCCCGAATCTGCCCGCCGGTCAGGAGAAATTGCCCGGCCAGGTCGAGAACGTCAGGGCACTCAGGCGCGTTTTCGCGGCTGAGATAATACTGCCACAACGCGCGTCGCTGCGCGAAGTCGGGGATGGGGAACTCCAGCCACACCAGTTTGCGCGCGCGTTCGAGGCCGTGGGGATGCCATGCCTGCTCCCCGGCGACGATCACGCAACCGGGATGCTCGAAGAGCGCGTCGAGCAGCGGCAACGGCGGGATGCCATCGGTCATCATAGCATCCCATTCCATGAGCAAGAGCACGGCCCCCGTGAGACGCGCGTCGCGCAGCGCCAGTTGGAGCGCGACCGGCGGCGCAAGCCCCGCGCCGGTCAAGCCTGCCAGGTCTACGGTGAGCAATGGTCGCCCGCAGCGCACGGCGAAGAACGCCGCGGCGGTGGATTGCAGCATCGTATCCGGCCCGTAGAAGACGAACACCGGCATGGGGAGTTGCGTCTCGCTGGGGAGGACGAGCGCGCTGCGGAGAGCGTCGGTGAGCAGCGCGTGGGTGTCATCCGGCGTGGGCATCGTCAATGTGATGTAGGGCTGTACATCCGCGCCAGGTTTGTATTCGCCCAACAGCCAGTTCACCACCGTTCGATCGGGACTGAGAACCTGCCCCAAAAGCTGCGCCGCGCCCGCCGTCGGATCCGCCGCCGCTTCCAGCAGGTGATACTTGAATAACGGCGCATCATCGGCGAAGTGCGTCAGCGCTAGCCATCGCGCCGGGCCGGGATCACTCAACAGATCGAGCACCAGGTTCACCGTGGGCCGTTTGCGGGTGACGTCGTCCTGCAAATAGCTGTAGACTTTCTCGTATTTCGCGTCCAAAGCCGGGGCCAGGCAGACAAGGAAAGCGTCGTATTCAAATTGCGTCAATCCGAAAGTGCTCCGCAGATATTCCAAGCGCAAAATCTGCCCCTCGGTGTCAGCACGTTGCCGGAGTTCGCGGGCGTAAGCGTTGACCTGCGCCATCGTGTCGGCGAAAACCTGTGCCTCTTCGGGCGCGAGTTTGACGAGCTGACCCCAACTCGTGCCGAGCGGGCGATCCAGCAGCGCGTTGATGTGCGCGTCCGACAGGTGCAGGCCGCGAAATTCATCGTCGGGGTCTTGTCCGGCGAGTTGCCAGCGCAGCACATCACGGCGCACCAGCAGCTCAATGCGCGTCAATTCAACTTGTAGATACTGGAGACTCAGATCATGTCTTCCGTTTAGCATACAACCTCACCGACAATAAGCAGACGAGGAAAGCAAATAACGCACTGTTGATAAACGGCGTCCCCTTTTCAACCAGCCTGCTGCATAGTATAGTCCCGTTCTGTGAAAATGAAATCTTGCCTCCTGCCCCTTGCCTCCTGCCCCTTGCATCTTGCCCCTTTCAGGTAAAATGGCGGTGAGATGGCACACTACCGAGAGTTTTTTGCGCAAAACTGGCCCTTGCTACAGCAGGCGGCGCTGTACCGGCCCGATCCGTACCCGACGTTCGGCAATCCGGCATTTGGGGCGGCGGGATTCCGCGTGTTGATCGTGCGATTGTCGCCGTTCCGCGATGTGGACCGCTCGACGCCGCACTTGTTTCTCTTCCAGGCCGTGCGCCGCGCGCTGCCGGATGCTTTTATCGATATGGCCTTCTTCCCGCCGGAACACGACCGCGAGCGGTTCTTGGCGGCGGGCGTGCCGTTGTTGGTGGGGACGCAATCCTGGCGCGGCATTGAGGACTTCGATGTCGTGCTGATCTCCAACGCCTACACGCTGGAATTGATCAACCTGCCATATCTGCTGCACAACTCCGGCGTGCCTTTGCTGGCGAGTGAACGTGATGAAACCTGGCCTCCGCTCATCCTGGGTGGCTCCAACGCGCTGGCAGCGCAGGCGATTGTCACAGAGACGGGCGATTGCGTGGCGGACGCGCTCTTCTTTGGCGAGGGGGAGCGCGAGGTGGAGATGCTCGTGCGTATCATCGCCGCTCAGACGACATTGCGCAAGCGCGAGCGGCTGGGGCGGGCAGCGGCGTCTGTGACGGGGTTGTGGGTGGCGTGTAGCGCGAGGTGCCAACTCGCGCTACAAACGGTGCAGAAAGCCGTGTGTGCCGATCCGCGTGTGGACGACTTGCTGACCGTCTATCCCCTGCTGGACAGCCCCGAAGCGGCAACGGCGAAGTTGCAGGTCAACTACGGCTGTCCCGCGTTCTGCACATTTTGCTTCGAGGGCTACGAGCGCAAGCCATACCGCGAGCTAACGGCGGAGGCCATTCTCGCGGCGGCGCGCCAGCTCAAACAGCAGCAAGGGCCGGATGAGGTGGATTTGTACAGCTTCAACTTCAACACGCATGCGGACATTCTGACGCTGCTCCTGGCGCTTAACCGCCTGTTCGACCGCGTGAGCTTCAAGAGCCAGCGCGTGGACGTGTTGGCGACCTTGCCGGGGCTGCTGGAGGCCGAGGTTATCGCCGACAAGCGCAGCTTCACGCTCGGCATTGAGGGTATCAGCCGGCGGATGCGCGCCTTCCTGCACAAGAGCCTTGACGACGCCGAAATCGAGAGCGTGCTGGCGCGGCTGCTGCGGCAGAAAATCCGCGAGATCAAGCTGTTCTACATCCTCACCGGGCATGAGACCGAGGCCGACCTGGACGAATTCCGCGACTTTGTGAGCCGCTTGAAGGCGCTGCACCAACGCGCCAATCGCGGTGTGCGGATCATCTTCAGCTTTGGGCTGCTGGTGCGGATGCCCTTCACGCCGCTGCGCTACGATCGGCTGTTTCTCGATGAGGCTGCGTGGCGGCAGATTGTCGGCCCCGTAAAGTCGGCGTGTGAAACCAACGGCTTCGAGTTCCGGCTGGCGGCGGACTGGGACGAGTACGCCGTCTCGCAGGTACTTGCGTTGGGTGGATACTGGCTGCACGAGCCGGTGCTGGCGCTGGCACAGCAAGGTCACTATTACGACATTGCGCTCACGCCCGGCTATTGGGAGGCGCTGCGGGCGTGGATGGCGGAGCATGGGCAGTGGAACGCAGCCTTTCTCGGTGAAAAAGCAGCGGACTATGCCTTCCCGATGGCCTTTGTCCGCTCGGATGTGACGCCACGGTTCCTCTATCAACAATACCGGCAGGCGCTCGCAGGTGAGGATGTGGGCTATTGTCTGGGAAGCGCGTGCTTGGCGTGCGGTGCGTGTACGGATGCAGCGCAACGCCGCGCGATCACCGAACACGCAATGCGGCAGCCAGGCGGGGCGTATTTGCGTGAGTTAGAGGAGGTGATGCGCGCTAAATGGCGGCTCAAGCCGGTCTACGCGCGGCTCTGGCTGCCGCCGAATGTCGCGGGGCGTGATCCTGCCTGGATCAACGCCTGGGTGATGCGGGCGCTGCTCGCGCAGTATCCCGATCTACTCGACAATCTGCTTTCCGTCGAAGAAAGCCTCTTTACGACGAAAGACCATCGCCGCCGCTTCGCCAACCTGTACGGCGAAACCATCTTCGCTCTCAAAGCGTGGGATATAACGAAGCTGGTGCAGGTGATAGAGAGAGGGAGTGAGAGGGAGAGTGGGAGAGCGGGAGAGGAGATGCGGTTCCTGGGCTGGGCAGACGGGTTTGAACCCGGAACGTTCGCGCGGGCGGAGCTGGCACTCACACTGCCGTCACTCCACTTCCCGGATGCTGGTTCGCAGTTACGACGCTTCTTGCATGCGGCGTATGCGCCGGTCAACGTCCGCAGGGTGGGGGAGAGTTACGTCTTTGACGTGCCCGAAAAGGCGCTGAAGAAGAAGCTGCTTTTCGAGGGCGAGTTCAGCCAGGATGAAACGGCGTTTACTGCAAGGTTGGTCGTCGGCCCGAAGTTTGAACTGTTGGACTATCTACGTTCCTTCCCGGAGCCGGAGCGGTGGCGGGAAGGAAGCGTAGAGGTTATTCGGTTGTTGTGTTGAGTGTACCGAGTTCTTCTCGCGCAAATGCAAGAAATTTCTCAATGAACCGATATTTCATTCCAGCACGTGAGACACGTACTGAGATTGTCGTCGTCAACTCGCGCTTTATTGCCACGGTGGCGCCGGTCTTCAGCGTGGACGAGGCGAAGGCGTTCGTTGCGCGCATCCGGGCCGAGTTCCCCGATGCCTCGCACAACGTCCCGGCGTTCGTGATAGGGCACGGCAGCTCGGTAATCGCACATTGCAGCGACGACGGCGAACCGTCGGGGACGGCGGGCCGTCCGGCGCTGGCGGTGTTGCAGGGCAGCGGCCTGGGCGATGCGGCGGTGGTCGTCACGCGCTACTTCGGCGGGACGAAACTCGGCACGGGCGGCCTGGTGCGGGCGTACAGCGAGGCCGTCCGCGAGGTGTTGCGCGCGCTACCGCTCGCGGAGCGTGTTCCCACCCATACGGTTATGGTCGCCGTCCCGTATCATCTCTTTGAACCGGTGCGTTTGTTGGCGGCGGAACATCGCGGCGAAATTCTGGATGAGGACTTCGCCGGCGATGTAACGTTGACCGCGCGCTTTGCCGTGGAACATTTCCCGGCATTTCAGGCGGCGTTGCAAGAGCTTTCCGCCGGGCGGGTCGTCGCAGAGATCGTGGAGACCGATGAGGCGACGATTATGCCGGTCGAAGCGCGTTTGTCAACGGATTGAACGGATTTCAACGGATTTTTTACCGCGAATTTTCAGCAGAATGTTGTGGTGGGCAGTTTGTACCTCGCGCCGTTCTCCTCGTGCGTTTTGTCGCCTCCACCGATGTGCCGGACCTGGGCCTTGACGTTGGTGATGCGTCAATAGGGTAGTTCCCATACTTGCGCCAGGATATAGGCTTGCCCCAGATAACGGGCTGCCGCCAGACTGTTACCGCTATCTGCCACGTAATAGCGATTGCCGGATTTGTAGGCAACGACAGGTGTTATGTCGTCACCTTCGGTCTGCCGGTAGATTTCTCTGCCGTCATCGGGAAACAAAATCTTCCAGAAGCTTAGTAGAATATCACGAAAACCGAGGCGGGTTTCTTGCCGGTCTTTTTCGACAATATCACCAATTCACGACAGTTACGTCAGGATATCTACACTGCCCCGGATCAGCTTTTCACTTTGCCTGGTGCTACGCCAGCGCACATTGAGAATGTCTTTGAAACCCTTGCTGCAGGCCAGCAACCTTAACAGCGTATGTTAAAGAACTTGTTAAAGCGAAAGAGTAGTCAGCGGACGCTGACCGTCTGCACCCACCGGCGCACGCGCTCGGCCAGTGCGTGGAGGTGCGCCGGTGTGGAGGGGATGGCGTGGCGCAGGCGCGTATCCAGCGTGTGTTGCGCCTGGAACGATTGCAAGACCCATTGTCGGGGGCCGTGGGGCGGGAAGCGTGCCGCGAGCCACTGCGCCAGCGCCTCGACGTCGTCTGCGTTGAGCCAGGGCATGATGGTGGTGCGCACTTCGTAGGCGACATTGCTGTCGCGCAGCGCGTCCAGGCTGTGCGTGATACGCTCGATGATGAGGGTGGGCACCCCCGCGATCTCCGCGTACTTTTCTGGCGGCGCTTTGACATCCATCGCCACATAGTCTGGCAACTGTTGCTGCAACAGAGCCGTCAGCACATCGGGCCGGTAGCCGTTGGTGTCAAGTTTGACGGCGTACCCCAGCGCGCGGACGTCGTTCAGGAATTCCGCCAGATTGCTCTGCAGCGTAGGTTCACCGCCGGTCAGCACGACGCCGGTGAGCCGTCCCGCGCGTTGCTCCAGATAGGCCAGCACTTCCGCCACAGATATGTCGGGCAACGTCTCTGGGTGAAGCACCAGGTCGGCGTTGTGACACATCGGGCAGCGGAAATTGCAGCCGCCGGTAAACAGCACCGTCGCAATGTGATCGGGATAGTCGATCAGCGAGGTGCGCACCCATCCTTTGATGTGCATCGTGCCGGGGTTACTTCTCGGGGACTTTGAACGTGCGGCGTTCCTGGAATTCTTGTTGTTTCCCCTTGTTCCAGGCCTGGACGGGGCGCAGGTAGCCCACGATGCGCGAGTAGACCTCGCAGGGGATTTTGATCTCGACGCGTTTCTTTTCCGGGGACTGATTTTCGGCCATGATAAGCTCCTTTGCGATAGTCGTTAGTCTGATAGTCAGATAGTCTGATAGTCGTTAGTCAGGTAGTCTCAATCGATCTGCGTGTATCTGCGGAAATCTGCGTCCTTGTTCCGGCTGCCGGTTAAGGGGCAGGGTCTTCGACGGGCCGGCCAAAGCGGGCCAGTTCTTCCTCCGTGTGTTCGTAAGGACAGAAGGTGTGTTCGCCGGAGATGTACCCGTGAACCGGGCAGATGCTAAACGTCGGGCTGAGCGTGAAGTAGGGCAGGCGGTAATGCTCCGCGACGGTGCGCACCAGCCGGCGGGCCTGTCGCCAATCGTGCAATTGCTCACCCAGGAAGATGTGCAGGACAGTTCCACCGGTGTAGAGGGTTTGTAGCTCGTCCTGATGATCCAGTACCCCGAACAGGTCGTCGCTGAAATTGACCGGCAGGTGGGTAGAGTTGGTGTAGTAGGGGGTGCTCTCTGACCCCGCGGTGATGATGTCGGGATAGCGCTCTTTGTCTGCGCGCGCCATGCGGAACGTCGCGCCTTCTGCCGGTGTGGCTTCGAGGTTGTACAACTGCCCGGTTTCCGCCTGGAAGCGTTCCAGGACGGTGCGCATGAATTGCAGCGTGCGGATGGCGAAGGCGCGCCCGTCGGGATGGCTGATATCGACCCCCAGCAGGTTGCGGCACGCCTCGTTCATCCCGTTCAGGCCGATGGTGGAGAAGTGGTTGGCCCAATACGCGCCGGCGCTCGCTTTGACACTTTTGAGGTAATAACGGCTGTAGGGATACAGACCACGCTCGGTGAACGTTTCCAGGAGTTTGCGTTTGATCTCCAGACTGGTGCGCCCGATCTCCATCAGGCGCTCAAGCCGTTTGCGGAAATCCGCCTCGTCCTTTGCCAGGTAGCCCAGGCGCGGCATATTGATCGTGACCACGCCCACCGACCCGGTCAGCGGCGCGGCGGCGAACAACCCGCCGATGCGTTTGCGCAGTTCGCGGTTGTCCAGGCGCAGTCGACAGCACATTGAACGGGCGTCCTCCGGATTCATATCGCTATTGATGAAGTTGGCGAAGTACGGGATGCCGTATTTGGCCGTCATTCGCCATACCGGTTCGAGTTCCGGGCTGTCCCAATCGAAGTCTTTGCCCACGTTGTACGTTGGGATGGGAAACGTGAACACGCGCCCTTTGGCATCACCCTCGAACATTACTTCGGCGAAGGCGCGGTTGAGCAGGTTCATCTCGTGCTGGAATTCGCCATACGTGGCCTCGCGTTGCTCGCCGCCGATGATGACAGGTTCGTCGCGCAGCATGGGGTGGGGCGTCAGGTCGAGCGTGATGTTTGTGAACGGCGTGTTGCCAGTGATGAAAACCTTGCCGTTCCGCCGGGCGATCACGGTTTGGTTGGCCGTCGTTGGACACCAGATTACGCCGCAATAGTCGACGGTCTCAATCTGCTGGATGTATGTGTCCTGGTGATCGATTAGCCGTAAGATGTAGAGTGGTTTATTCCCGATCGTTGGCTTGCGCACGCCCACGGTAAAGGCGTATTCCGCATCCACAGCCACTTGTTGCAGTCCGTTCAGTATTTCCACATCACTGGTCGTGATCTTGCAGGCATCGTGTCCATCGGCTTTGATATACGTATCGAGGAACAAGCGCGCTTGCCGGCGATCCATATTCTTGAGGATATCGGGGATGAATTTGATGCTCTCGCGTGTCTCGAAGAGCCTGTCCAGGATTTTGTGAGAAGATTCGGCATTCAGGCGGATCATTTGGACGCTTTGCCCCAGGGCCGGCGACGACGCTCTGACGGTATAGTCTAGGTGGAGTCGTTCGAGAAGGGCGATGATTTCCGTGTAATGTTCAGGACTGGCCGTCTTCGATTGGTAAATGCTGATGCAGTGTGAATGGCGATGTTTGGTATAACTTTCCTTCGCCCCCTCGGCGATGATCCATGCCAGGAGCTGAATCTCGTCGTCGGAAATCGACTTCGGGGCATTGGTATTCAGTCCGGTTACGGGTATAATGATCGGCGATTTGTATGCTGCCACGCGCTCGATTTCCTCGAGGACAAACACGCTCTCGCTGTTGAACTTTTTTCTGACCACGCGATGCCCGGGCGAAATCAACTGATCCTGAATACGATTCCGCAGGCGGTACATCGGGCCGTTGTACGGTTCTGCAAACATGGCCTGCACGGGTTGCGTTTCGATGGCGCCGGTCTCGATGTTGAAGGTTTTGATGAGGTCGCCAACGGCGATGTCGGTATAACTCTTCCAACCGTCGGGCGTTAAAATATCCGTGTCTTCTGATAAACATTGAAATCCCACCCGCGTCGGCACGTTGATGTTGAAAACGAACTCCTGTACGGCTTGCTTGATTTGCTTGTAGTCAAGGCCGTCGTAGCGGATAAAGGGCGCGAGCAGGGTGTCGAAATTGGATACGGCGACCGCCCCGGCGGATTCGCCTTGCAGCGTATAGAAGAAGTTGACGAGCTGTCCCAACGCGGTGCGCAGGTGGCGTGGGGGATGGCTCTCGATTTTGGCCGGCACGCCGCCAAATCCCAATTCTAATAACGACTGCAAATCCCACCCGCAGCAGTACACCGACAGCATGCCCAGGTCGTGGATGTGAATGTCGGCTTCGCGGTGCGCCTGTTGCACTTCGGGCGGGTAGACTTTGCTGAGCCAGTAACGGGCGGCAATCGAAGAGGCCAGGTAGAAATTGAGCCCCTGGAGCGAATAGTTCATATTGCTGTTTTCGTTCACGCGCCAGTCTACCCGGCCAATGTAATCCTCGACCAGTTTTTCGCCGTCAAGCAACATTTCCTGCGTGGCGCGCGTTTGGGCGCGTTGTTGCCGGTAGAGGATATAGGCTTTGGCAACTTTGGGATTCCCGGATTTGACGAGGACTTCTTCGACGATGTCCTGAATTTGCTCTACGTGCGGCGGGGTATCCGTTTCGGCGAATTTCTCCTTGAGCAAGCCAACCACGGCCCACGAAATCATCTCGGCCCAGGGGCGGCCTTCACCGTTGCCGGTGGCGCGCGCAGCAGCGTAGACGGCGTTCTCGATACGTTGGCGGTCGAAGGGGACGATGGAACCATCGCGTTTAATCACGGTCTCTGTACTCATAAGCTGGCATCACTCCTATCGCTGAAGTCAAAACGAAGAGATCTTGTAAAACGCATAAATACCCCTAAATGTAGGGGTATTTGGATTTACGAACACTATCTATGCTGATAGATACTTACTATATCATGGTTTGGTGGGTTGTCAATAACTATTTGGTGAAGGTTGTGTTGCGTTTAGGTTGAAGCAAAGACGCATTAAAACGGGGAACTGACGTTCCCCTCGGAGCAAAAGCGTGGACGCGGTCGGAGACCGGCCTGAGCGATTCCCAATAATTGCCCTATACCTCTATGCGTTGCGCGGACGGCGCTTCGTGGTATAATCCTCTTGCCTGGGAGAGGTGCCGGAGTGGCCGATCGGGGCGGTCTCGAAAACCGTTGTAGTCTTAGGGCTACCGTGGGTTCGAATCCCACCCTCTCCGCCTGTTGTGT
>JAIOAS010000045.1 GCA_019873725.1 Chloroflexota bacterium
GAGAGCGTCCCGGCTACCTGTTTCCCCACCGCTTCCGCCCTGGCCGCCACCTGGAACCGCGACCTGGTCTATCAGGTGGGACAGGCGCTGGGCGAGGAATGTCGCCAGGAAAAGGTCGGCGTGATCCTGGGACCGGGGGCCAACATCAAACGCTCCCCCCTGTGCGGGCGCAATTTCGAGTACTTCTCCGAGGACCCCTACCTCACCGGCGAAATCGCCAAAAGCCACATCAACGGCGTGCAAAGCCAGGGCATCGGCACCTCGCTGAAGCATTACGCGGTCAACAATCAGGAATACCGCCGCATGACGATTGACGCCGTGGTGGATGAGCGCGCGCTGCGCGAGATTTACCTGCCCGGCTTCGAGATCGCCGTCAAGGGCGCGCAGCCCTGGACGGTGATGTGCGCCTACAACAGAATCAACGGCGGCTATGCCTGCGAAAATGCTTACCTGCTGACCGACATCCTCAAAAACGAGTGGGGCCATGAGGGGCTGGTCGTCACCGATTGGGGCGCGATGAACGAGCGCGTGGCGGCGCTGCAAGCCGGCACCGAACTGGAGATGCCGGGGACGAAGAACGGCAATGACGCCAGGATCGTGGCGGCGGTCGAGGCCGGGCACCTGGACGAAGCTATCTTGGACCGCGCCGTCGAGCGCATTTTGACCTTGATCTTCAGAGCCGCCGCAACGCTGAGCCAGGACTTCACCTGTGATATGGAGGCGCATCACGCCCTGGCCCGCCGCGTGGCCGCCGAGGGCGCGGTGCTGCTCAAGAATGACGGCGATATTTTGCCCCTGCAGAAGACGGCTCGCTTAGCCCTGATCGGCCGCTTTGCCAAAGTCCCGCGCTACCAGGGCGCGGGCAGCTCGCTGATCAATCCTACCCGGCTGGATAACCTGTACGACGAGATGCGCAAGCTTCTCGGCGTGGATGCTCTCCCTTACGCGCCCGGCTACACGGAGAAGGGCGATCGGCCGGATGAAACGCTGATTCAAGAAGCCCTGGCCGTGGCCGAAAAGGCGGAGATTGTCATCATCTGCGCCGGTCTGACCGACCTGTACGAAACCGAAGGCGTGGATCGCACCCACATGAAGCTGCCGCCCGGTCACGATGCCCTCATCCAGCGGATCGCCGCCGCGCACCCGAACGTCGTGGTCGTGTTGAGCAACGGTTCGCCCGTCGAAATGCCGTGGGCCGCGGACGTGCCCTGCATCCTGGAAGGCTACCTGGGCGGGCAGGCCGGCGCGGGCGGGATCGCCGACATCTTGTTCGGGGTGGTCAATCCGAGCGGCAAGCTGGCGGAGACCTTTCCCCTCAAGCTGGAAGACACCCCCGCCTACCGCACCTTCCCCGGCGGGCCGGCCACGGTGGAATACCGCGAGAGCCTCTACGTGGGCTACCGCTATTACGATACCGTCGGGCAGCCGGTGTTGTTTCCCTTTGGACACGGGTTGAGCTACACCCATTTCGCCTACCGCGACCTGATGCTGAGCCGGCCCGCAGGGGCGGACGGCCACTCACTCACCGTTACGTTCAAGGTCAAAAACACCGGAAAAGTGGCCGGGCAAGAGGTTGCCCAGCTCTATGTGCGGGATGTAGAATCCACGGCTTTCCGCCCCGCGAAGGAACTCAAGGGATTCGCCAAAGTCGCGTTGCAGCCCGGCGAAGAAACCACGGTGACGCTCGACCTGGACCGCCGCGCTTTTGCTTATTATGACCCGCAGCGCAAGGAGTGGCGCGTCGAAGCCGGGACATTCGAAATTCTGGTGGGCGCGTCGTCGCAGGATATTCGCCTCCGCGACGCCATCGAGATGCCGGGCGAGCCACCCGCCGCCGCGCGCACCGGGCCTGCCGTCTACTACGCCTTCCCCAAAGGCGCAGTCGTCGGCCAGAAGGATTTCGAGGCGTTGCTCGGTCATCCGGTTCCGCCTAACCAGACGCCCCAAAAGGGCCAGTACACGCTCAACACCCCCATCGACGATATGCGGGCCTCCTTCATCGGCCGGCAATTGTTCGGAATGATCAGAAAACAACTGCAGCAGATGGCTGCGGGGAAAGAAGATACGCCTCTGGCGCTGCTGCTAGAAGCCACGTCCCACGAAATGCCGTTGCGGAGTATGTTGATGGGCGACACCCCCCTCACCCGCGAGATGCTGGAAGCCTTGCTGCTGATGATGAACGGCAGGTTTTTCAAGGGCTTGTTCGCGCTTGTGCGTTCCCTCGTGGTGCGGTAAACTGAAAGCGCGTATAACCGGACTTTCGGCCCAACCCGAATAATGACGCGACTATCCGACTAACGACTATCCGACTATTTTCAGAGTGTAACCGAACTTTCGGCCCAACCCTGATCATGAAAAATGATGACACGACTATCCGACTAACGACTATCAGACTATCTTTAGAGGAGGCTACTGATGACACAACTACCACCTGATGCACCCGTGCTAACTCAGGACGGGATCACGTTCCGCGACCTGAACAAGAACGGTCGCCTGGATATTTACGAGGACCCGCGCCAGCCCATCGAGGCGCGCGTGGAGGACCTGCTCCGGCAGATGACGCTGGACGAGAAGGCCGGGCTGATGTTCCACAACGTCATCCCGGTGGGGATGGACGGCGAACTGTTCCACGGCAAAAACTGGCTGGGCGAGTACGATACCATCCACAACGGGCTCGACCTGAAGATGAACCACTACAACGTGCACGCTCTGCCCGAGCCGCGTCTGGCGGTGACCTGGTACAACAAGCTGCAAAAGCTGGCCGAGCGCACGCGCCTGGGCATCCCGGTCACCCTTTCATCCGATCCGCGTCACGGCTACGTTCAGCTTGCCGGCGCATCCGAAGTGACGGATGCCTTCTCGCGCTGGCCTGAACCGATCGGCCTGGCGGCGACCAACGACCCGGCCCTGGTGCAGGAATTCGGCGACATCGCCCGCCAGGAGTACCGCGCGGTGGGCATCTCGGTGGCGCTGCACCCCATGGCCGATCTGGCGACCGAGCCGCGCTGGCCGCGCATCGAAGGCACGTTTGGCGAGGACGCCGAACTCTCGTCGCGCATGGTCGAAGCCTACATCCGCGGTTTTCAGGGTGAGACCATCGGTCCCACTTCCGTCATCTGTATGACCAAGCACTTTCCCGGCGGCGGCCCGCAGAAGGACGGGCACGACCCGCATTTCTCCTACGGCAAGGAACAGGTCTATCCAGGCCATAACTTCGACTATCACCTGATCCCCTTCGAGGCGGCTTTCCGCGCCGGGACGGGACAAATCATGCCCTACTACGGCCAGCCGATCGGCGTGCCGGGGATCGAAGAGGTTGGCTTTGGCTACAACAAGGCCGTGATCACCGGCCTGCTGCGCGAAAAATACGGCTTCGACGGCGTGGTCTGCACGGACTGGAGCCTGATCAACGAGCTGGTCCTCGATGGGCGGCTGGTGATGGAGGCGCGCGCGTGGGGGGTGGAACACCTTTCGCCGCTTGAACGGGCGAAGAAAATCCTCGATGCGGGCGTGGATCAGTTCGGCGGTGAAGAGTGCCCCGCGCTCATCATCGAACTGGTGCAGAGCGGGCAGATCAGCGAGGCGCGTATCGACCAGTCCGTGCGCCGGTTGCTGCGCGACAAGTTCCGCCTGGGCCTGTTCGACAACCCCTACCTCGACCCGGAAGCCGCCGCGCGCATCGTGGGCAATCCGGTCTTCCGCGTGGCCGGCGAGCGCGCCCAACGCAAATCGCTGGTGCTGCTCAAGCGCGGCGCGCTGCCCCTGGCCGGCCGTCCCAGGGTCTACATCGAAGGCTACCGGCCTGAATCCCTGGCCCCTTACGCGGACGTGGTTTCCACCCCGGAGGAAGCCGACTATGCCCTGTTGCGCCTGGTGACGCCCTACCAGACCATCGGCGAGGGCTTTTCGGCGTGGTTCCACTACGACGACCTGGACTTCAAGAGTCCCGAAAAGGAGCGCCTGCTGGCGTTGATGGCAAAGCTCCCCACGATTGTGGCGATTCACCTCGACCGCCCCGCCGTGATCCCGGAGATCGCCGAAGCCTGCGCCGGGTTGATCGGCAGCTTTGGGGCCGCAGACGCCGCCGTACTGGACGTGATCTTTGGCCGCTGGAACCCCACCGGCAAGCTGCCCTTCGAGTTGCCGCGCTCGATGGAGGCGGTGCGGGCGCAAAAGTCCGACGTGCCGTATGACAGTGGCGACCCGTTGTTCCCGTTTGGGTTTGGGCTGAGCTATGACCTTACCCCCGCGCATAACCGTCGCCAGTAGCGTTTTGTCAAAGAGATGATGTTGATGTCCACTACGAATCCGCAACGTGTGCTTGACCTGCTGCAACGGATGTCCTCCGAAGGCTTGAACGCCGCCAGGCGTCTCTTCTGGACCGAACTCAACTATGACCACGCCGCCGACACCCTTTCCACCCGCGATTGGCCTGAAGGAACACGCGCGCTGCTCGCCACCGCCCCCACACTGTTGGCGCAGCATACGTCTGCATTGGGCAACTTCGACATCCTCTACATCCCCCTGACCTCGGAACAGACCGGGCGCAGCTTCCCGTTGTCGCTCGCGGCGGAACGCGCCGTGATCGCCCAACTCCTGCCCAACCATCCCTACGCGCTTTTCGTCTTCAGCGACGCCGCCCAAAAACACTGGCACCTGGTCAACGTCAAATACCGCCGCGATAGGACGGACGGCGGAAACGCCGCCCGGCGCATCCTGCGCCGCATTGCGATTGGACCGCACGAGCGCCTGCGCACGGCGGCCGAGCGCATTGCCATGCTCGACCTGGCGACGCTTAGTCCCCACCTCGCGGATGGCGGCCATCCGTTGGGCCTTTCCCCCATGGCCATCCAGCAGCGCCACGACGACGCCTTCGACGTGGAAGCCGTCACCAAAGCCTTCTTCACCACCTACCGCGAGCATTTCGAGCGGGTCGAAGCGCAGATCACCGGCCTGGACGACGCCGACGACGTGCGGCTTTTCACCCAACGGCTGTTCAACCGTTTGCTCTTTATCGTCTTTCTCGAACGCAAGGGGTGGCTCGTTCCCCCAGACCTGACAGGTCTTCCGAGACCTGTCAGGTCTGGCGAGTATCTGGCCGCATTGTGGAATGTCCACGTGCAGGCGCGGGCGCTGGACGCCAACGCGAATTTTTACCAGGAACGGCTGAGAACGCTCTTTTTCAGCGGTTTGAACAATCCGGGCAGCCGCGACCTGATGGGGGTCAATCGCGGCGCTGTGCTCCGTGATCTCATTGGCGCTGTGCCCTACCTCAACGGCGGCCTCTTCGAGCAAGAAGACCTGGACGAGCGCGAGGGCATCGTGGTGCCTGACGCCGTCTTCGGTCCGCTGTTCGACGACCTGCTCTACCACTACAACTTCACCGTCACCGAAAGCACCCCCCTCGACGTCGAAGTCGCCGTGGACCCCGAAATGCTCGGCAAAATCTTCGAGGAACTGGTGACGGGTCGCCACGAAACCGGCAGCTACTACACGCCCAAGCCGGTGGTGGCCTTTATGTGCCGCGAGGCGCTGAAGGGCTATCTGCACGATGTTTGCCCGCGCGAGTCTGTCGCGGCCATCGCCACCTTCGTGGAAGAGCGCGACCCCACTGCGCTGCGTGATCCCGAAGCCGTGTTGGAGGCGCTTAAACGAGTAAAAGTGTGCGATCCCGCGTGTGGCAGCGGTGCGTACTTGTTGGGAATGTTGCACGAACTGCTTGATCTGCGCTTGTGTATCTTTGCCGTGCACGGGTTGGATGCGCAGACGCTTTATACGCGCAAGCTGGAAATCATCCAGCACAATCTCTACGGCGTGGACATTGACCCCTTCGCCGTCAACATTGCCCGACTGCGCCTGTGGCTCTCGCTGATCGTCGATTACGACGGCGACGACCCGCCGCCCCTGCCCAACCTGGAATTCAAGATCGAGGTTGGCGACAGCCTCACCGCGCCCGCCCCCGCTCCCTTGCAGCCTGACATGTTCCGCCAGCAGAACGTAGCGGACTTTGTCGCCCTCAAAGGCCAGTTTATGACTGCGCACGGCCCGGAGAAGCGCGAACTGAAAGCCAGGATTGACGCGCTCAAAGCCTCCATTGCCGCCTGGGCCGGCGAAGAAAGCGGCGCGGACGCCTTCGACTGGGCCGTGGACTTCGCCGAAGTCTTCACGCCGCCCCCCCTTACGTCCCCCCCACTGGGGGGGAAAGAGGGGGGGAGAGGTTTCGACATCATCGTGGCAAACCCGCCCTACGTGCGCCAGGAATTGTTGGGCAGCGACCTGAAGGCCGTGCTCAAGAAACGCTATCCCGACGTGTATACCGGCACCGCCGACCTGTATGTCTATTTCTACGCCCGCGCGTTGCACCTGCTGCGGGAGGGCGGTATCGCCAGCTTCATCACCTCCAACAAATGGCTGCGGGCCGGGTACGGCGAGAAGCTGCGGCAGCACCTCAACACGAAGACCACCGTGCAGGCGGTCATTGATTTCGGCGACCTGCCCGTGTTTGGCGCGATTGCCTACCCGCAAATCATCATCTTCCGCAAAGCCGCGCCGCCGCAGGCGCACACCCTGCGCGCCCTGACGGTGGACGACCTGAGCGCCGTGGAACACCTGAGCGAGGTGGTGCAGGCCGAGGCGTGGGCGCAGCCGCGCAGCAGTTTGCGGGCGGACGGGTGGGCGTTGGTGAAGCCGACTGTCTTGGAGTTGATTAAGAAGTTAAGGCAAGCAGGAAAGCCGTTGACTGACTATGTAGGTGGACAATTCTACTCAGGTATAAAAACTGGCTTTAACGCAGCCTTCGTAATTGATGAAGCAAAACGAGCACAGTTATTAGCTGAAGACGCTAATAGCACACATCTTATTCGCCCCTGGTTAAGAGGTAGGGACTTAAAACGTTGGTTTGTCAATTGGGACGGATATTATTTTCTATCTATGCAAAACAGCAATGATAAAAATGCTGAGACTCCGTGGAGAAACACAACAACGGAAGCTGCGGCTGAAGAAATTTTTCAACAAGCTTACCCTGCGGTTTATAAACACTTAAAATTCTATGAGCCTCAACTTAGGAAACGCAGTGATCAAGGAAAGTTTTGGTGGGAACTAAGGCCTTGTGCGTATTATGCTGATTTCGGCCAGCCTAAAATCATCTATCCTGACATAGCTAAAAAGCCTGAATTTGCCTATGACGCAACAGGTTCCTTTTCTGGCAATACGTCTTACATCATCCCGACGAACGATTTGTACTTACTGGGTGTGTTGAATTCGTCTGTAGTTGAATTTTTCTACCATCAGATTAGTTCAACTATCCAGCAGGACTATTTACGTTTCATCGCTATGTACATGGAGCGCATCCCCATCCCTGACCCCACCCCTGACCAGCGCGCCGCCATCGAAGCACTGGTGCGCCGCCTGCTGGACGCGCGGGGGCAAGGGCCGCAGGTCGCCGCGTGGGAGGCGGAGTTGAACGCGCTCGTCTATCAGGTGTATGGGCTGACGGCGGAGGAGATCAGGGTGGTGGAGGGGGAAGACAGATAGGGGAAATGGACGATAAAGCGCGGATAGAAGTAAGGAAGATGAAACAGTCACCTCCATCCATCTGCAACTACTTCGTTGACGAAGCCGGCGATGGTACTCTGTTCAATAGCAAAGGGCATGTCATCGTGGGGACAGAGGGCTGTTCACGTTTCTTTATTTTGGGATTACTGGATATTCCAGATGCCGCTACGCTGGCAGATGAATTGAACAGTTTAAGGCGTAGGCTATTGGCCGACCCTTACTTCAAGGGCGTACCCTCGATGCAACCAGAAGCGTGCAAAACGGCTTTGGCTTTCCATGCTAAAGACGATATTCCTGAGGTGCGCCGCGAAGTTTTTTCTCTCTTGCTCCAGCACAAATTGCGTTTCTTTGCCATCGTGCGCGATAAGCACAAGGTTGTTGAGTATGTCCGCCAACGCAATGAACGCAGTGCAACCTATCGCTACAACCCCAATGAACTATATGATTATTTGGTACGCCGCCTGTTCAAAGAGCGCCTGCACCAAAATGACGAATACAACATCTACTTTGCCACACGCGGTAAAGCAGATCGTACCATAGCTCTACGTGAAGCACTTGAGGCGGCCCGACACAGGTTTAGTACACAACACGGCACGACGCATACTACCTCGATCCGAGTCATACCTACGACACCGCCGGAATGTCCGTGTCTTCAAGCTGTGGACTATTTCCTGTGGGCTTTGCAGCGTCTGTACGAACGGCGCGAGGAACGCTATGTCGCCACTTTATGGCCGGCCTTCAGACTGGTTTACGATGTGGATGATACGCGGCAAACTCAATACGGCGTCTATTACACACAAAAAAAGCCGCTGACGTTGGCGGCTTTGCCGGGGATATAGGAACAACCGACCGCAATCGGATGTTCACACGGCATGGAGCCGAATTTCGTCCCCCGGCACTTATACTATACCACACTTAAGCATATTTTGTCAAGATGCGAGGGACTTGCGGGTGCATTTCAGAATGGGGGCGACTTTTCTTAAATTGCACCGCAGAGCACGCAGTGTCCGCAGAGTTGCCAGAAATTTCTCCGCGTTCTCAGCGAACTCTGCGGTTAAATCAAACGTTTATCTGGCTTTTGCCCCCAAATTGAAATGCACCCGGGACTTGCTACAACCTGAAAACACCTTAATTGCCAATACTTTTAGGAGATCACTTTGCAACACGACATCATCGATAACCGTACCGAAAAACTGGTAGACGCCATCCGCCGCGTGCTGCCCGGCGCGCAATCCGCCAAATTCGCCGTCGGCTACTTTTTCCTCTCCGGCCTGGAAGCCGTCGCCGATCACCTGTACAACTGCGCCGAACTGCGCCTGCTCATCGGCAACACCTCCAACCGCGAGACCATCGAGCAGATCGCCGAGGGCTACCGCCGTCTGGAACAGGTGCAGAATGTCGTCGAGGCGATCCAGTACCCCAAGCGCGCCGCTATGGAGGCCGCCGCGGCCACCACCGCGCACGCCATCGCCCAGACCGCCGCGCGCATGGATCAAACCGACGAAGCCGCGCAGTTGGTGAACACGCTGGTCACGTTGATCGAATCGGGGCGGCTCAAGGTGCGCGTCTACACCCAGGGCCGGCTGCACGCCAAAGCCTACATCTTCGACTACCCCCCGGACAGTCCCTACGGCAGCGGCATGGCGATTGTCGGTTCCAGCAACTTCACCCTCTCCGGCATTGTGACCAACACCGAACTCAACGTCAGAGTGCACGGCGACGCCAACCATGCCGCACTCACCCGCTGGTTCGAAGACCTGTGGAACGAAGCGCAGGACTTCGAGGCGCACTTGATGCAAGAACTGCGCCAATCCTGGCCGTTGGCGCAAGTGACGCCCTACGAAGTCTACCTGAAAACGCTCTACGAGCTGGTCCGCGATCAACTGGAAGGCGCCGATCCCACCGAATTCCTGTGGCAAGACGACATTGCCGCCGTCCTCACCGAGTTCCAGGAGCGCGCCGTGCGCCAGGCCGTCCAGATGATCCGGCGCTACGGCGGGTGCTTCGTCGCGGATGTCGTCGGCCTGGGCAAATCCTACATCGGCGCGGCCATCGTCAAACACTTCGAGCGCCACGACCGCTCGCGCACCCTTATCCTCTGCCCCGCGCCGCTGGTCGAAATGTGGGAATACTACAACGAAGTCTACCAACTCAACGCGCGCGTGCTCTCCCTCGGCATGTTGCGCGAGGATGAGCAACACGGCGCGGAATGGCTGCTGCACGACGAGCGTTACCGTTACCGGGATTTCGTCCTGGTGGATGAAAGCCACAACTTTCGCAACACCGACACCCAACGTTATCGGGTTTTGGAGAGCTACCTGGCGACCGGGGAGCGGCGCGTCGTCTTCCTCACCGCCACCCCCCGCAACAAGTCCGTGTGGGACATCTACCACCAGCTCAAGCTCTTCCACCAAACCGACGTGACCCGGCTTCCCATTGACCCGCCGAACCTGCGCGCCTACTTCAAAGCGGTGGAGGACGGCCAGAAACGGCTGCCCGAACTGCTGGCTCACCTTCTCATTCGCCGGACGCGCACCCACATCCTGCGCTGGTACGGCTACGATGCCGAAACCCACCGGCGCGTCGATCCCGATAACTTCGCGCCCTACAAAAGCGGTGCGCGCCGGGCCTATGTCAAGGTGGCCGGGCGCGAACAATTCTTCCCCAAACGCGAACTGCAAACCGTCAGCTACAGCATTGAGGCCGTGTATGGCGGTTTCTACGACGAACTGCGCGCCTACCTCGCGTCCCCCTCCCCCGCTCTGGGGGAGGGCCAGGGTGGAGGCGAGACCCTGACCTTCGCCCGCTACGGCCTGTGGCGCTACGTCATCCCGGCCAAACGGGAACAACCACCTTATGCCGATCTCAAGCGCGCCGGCGCCAACCTGCGCGGCCTGTTGCGCGTTATGCTCTTCAAACGTCTGGAATCCAGCGTCCACGCCTTCCGTGAGACCGTGCGCCGCATTTTGCACATTCACGAGCTTTTTGTGTCTGCGTTGGATCAAGGCATCATCGCTGCCGGTGAAGAAGCCCAACAGTTGCTCTACGAATCGGACCAAGATGAGGAGCAGGCGCTTTTCGACGCCCTGGCCGCGCTCAGTGGCCGCTATCACCCCGCCGATTTCGACCTGGTCGCCCTGCGCGCCGACGTCGTCAACGACATCGGCATCCTGCGCCAAATGCTGGCCCTGGTCGAGCCGATCACCCCGGAACGGGACGCCAAGCTCCAGACCCTCCAGCAGATGCTTGCCAGAGCGCCGCTCAATTGCGGCAAAGTCCTCATCTTCACCCAATACGCCGATACCGCCCAATATCTCTATGACAACCTCACCCCCGGCCCCTCTCCTGAGAGGCGAGGGGCGTCGCGTGAGGTAGCCGTCATCTACAGCCGCGACAAAAGCAAAGCCCAGATCGTCGCCCGTTTCGCGCCCAAAGCGAATCCCCAACTCCCGCTGGGCGGAATGTCCGAAATCGACACCCTGATTGCCACCGACGTCCTCTCCGAGGGCCTCAACCTCCAGGACTGCGACAACGTCATCAACTACGACCTGCACTGGAACCCTGTGCGCCTCATCCAGCGTTTTGGCCGCATCGACCGCATCGGTGCGGAACACGACACCATCTACGCCTACAACTTCTTGCCGGAGCGCGCTCTTGAGCAGACCCTGGGATTACAGGAACGACTGGCCCGGCGCATCCAGGAAATCCACGACACCATCGGCGAAGACGCGGCCATCCTCGCCCCCGACGAACGCCTCAACGAAGAAGCCCTCTACGCCATCTATGCGCGTGGCGACGTCAGCCGTTTTGAGGAAGATGACGGCGGCGGGGACGCCGATACCGACGAATATGTGGATATGAACGAAGCGCTCGAAATCATCCGCCAGTTGCGCGAGGACAACCCCGACCTTTACCGTCACATCACCGAACTGCGAGACGGCATCCGCTGTGGATACGCCAACGCCCGTGCGGGCGCGCGCGCCGGCACCGTCGTTTTCTGCCGCGCCGGACGCTACCGTCAACTCTACCTGGTGGATGACCATGGCGACATCCTCACGCGCGATGCGCCGTACATTCTGAATCTGATGAAATGTACGTCGGACACCCCAGCCGCGCCCTTGCCCGCCGGTCACAACGCCACCGTCATGCAGGTCAAGCGCGCCTTCGACCATGAAAACGCATCCCGGCAATCAGAGCAACAGCATACCCTCGCGTTGACCAAAGCCCAACGCTATGTCCTGGCCGAGCTGCGCATCCTGTACGCCGAGGGTGACGACAACCTGCGCCGGCAAATTGCCCTGTTGGATGCAGCGTTCCAGCAACCCCTCACCCGCCCCGCGCTCCGCACCGCCCTGAACCGCATCCGCCGTGAAAGTCTGACCGGCCGGGCGCTCCTGGCGACCTTGACCCAACTGTATCACCTCCACGGACTGGGTGCGCTCCTGCGCCAGGAGAGCGAGCACGGTGAAGAAAACGACGCGTTGTCATACATCGTTTGCAGTGAAGGCTTTACAGGATAATGATGAAATCAGTCGTCCCATTCTGAAATGCACCGCCATTAGATAGTTCTTGCGGTTTTGACGGGGGGTATATACTGAAAGCAGAATTTCTGCATGATCAGATATACTGAGAAAAGGTGCGATATGGTCGAAACATTGCAGATGCGGCAGCGCGGCACGTTGACTTTGTCTTCCACCTGCGGGTGTTTGTGGACGCCGACGTCTTGATCGCCGGGGCTGCTGTTTTGCACATTCTTTGAGGATGAAGTTGTCTGCACTTAGGAGGAGTCTATGCCTGACAGTAGGAAGCGTATATTTGGTCAGAGCGCAGCAGCGGAAAATCCAGGCCTGGCAACCTACCAGAAGTACCGCAAAGTCGGGATGGCGCTCAATCAGAAGGTGGTCGAATTCGGGATGGACGATGCAGCATTGTTCACGGCATCGCGCGTGCTTGGGATGAAGGGGGCAGGCCGGCAACTGATTTTGGATTATAAAGACGAGATAGCGGTGCTCGCGGATTATATCGTTTATGAATATCGTCGGGACGGTCAGAACACCGTGGCGCGCTATCAGGCAGCCATTGGCGGCGCTAATCCCATCGAGCGTGAACTGTTAGCTGCGATGGTGCCGGCCACCGCCTCGCTCTTCCACATCGAAGGCATTTCACGCCCGGCGCGGCTGATTTACCTGCGTGACCTGATCCAGGAAGACCGTCGCCTGGCGTTGACCGACATTGCCTTTAGCCAGTCGTTGTCGTCAAGCTATGTGTTGTTTCTTCGCCCTCTCATCTTGCCTGCTTTTACGATGACCTCCGGTTTCGCGTTTGTCTTTCCTGAACATTTGGAGGCAGACTTGCTTCGGCGCTGGCATAGTCTGGAGCGCGACTATCGGGGGGCGGCGCTCTCGGCCAGGCGTTACGCGGCCTTCTTCAAATTGAGCAAACGGCAAAACATTGAGATGCGCTATGAAAATGTGCGATGAAGCGCGCACTGACACCGGCGGGCCCGGTCAGCGACCGGCCCGCGCGGGAAGTTGTTTATTTCCAGACCCTTAATCGGCTGACAGGAACAAGCAAATTTTGCTGGGTGCCTGGTATACAAAGGGCCGGTGCAGAGGCATCGGCCTTTTGTGTTGTATGTGTATCAGGACTGAAGTACTATTTTGCTGTGCATCAAAATATGCTAAAATTGCTATGGTTAGAATAAATCTGACTTTTCCTCGTATTCAGTGCGATATTTGACGTCCAGAGTAACCATGCTTTCGCGAATACTGTTTTACCTGTATGGAGGTGTGCTGATGCAATCCCGGTGGAGTCCCTTGCGCGTAGTGGTGTCGGTCGTGACGGTGGTATCGATGCTGTTGGGGATGGTGCCCTGGACGGTGAGGCCGGTAACGGCGAAAAGGATAGAAGCGCCGTCGCTCGCCGTGGGGATAACGGCAAACACTCCCGGTGTCGCACGTGATGCAGGTGCTTCCTCCATACGGCAACTCACCGCGCCGCCTTACAGTGTATTTCTTCCCCTGGTAGCAAGCTATTACGTTCCTCCAACAACTGCCCTGGTTGATGCGGAGACCGGCGGCACTGTCAGCGGCGGCACCATGACGGTAAGTTTCGCGCCGGGAACGTTGACCGAGACTGTGACGGTTTCTTATCAACCGCTAGGCGCGCCGGATCACCTGCCCGCCGAGACGATGTTGGTAGGGCAATCCTTCGCCCTCACGGCGCAGACGCTTGACGGAACGCCCGTGACGCACTTTGCGCCTGAAGTGACGATGCGCACGGTAAACGGCTTGCCCGATTACGTCGTGACCAACACCGTCGTCATTACCGTGACGTACAGCGATGCCGACGTCGCCGGGTTGGACGAGCGCAGCTTGCAGCTCTACACTCGCGCGGAGACCGAAAACTATTGGCGGCCCCTGCTCACCGTCGTGGACCCTGCCGCCAACGTCGCCCGCGCGCCGCTGAACCACTTCAGCCGCTTTGCATTGCTGGGGCGGACGGCGGTGCCCTCGGAAACGCTCGTCATCCTCGACCCCGACCACGGTGGCGCCGACCCTGGCGGGACGGTGACAACGCCCGCAAGTTACGCCATCGAAGAGAAAATGCTCAATTTGGACACCGCGTTGGCCGTCAAGGGCTATTTGCAGGCGTGTGGCGTCAATGTGCTGATGACGCGCGAGGATGACAGCAGCCTCTCCGCACAGTGGCGGGCGGAGTTCATCAACAGCCACGCGCCTTCGGGTACGGCGACAATTGCGTTCAATATCATCAACCACGAGATGAGCAACTTCTTGGGTGGCCCGCTGGGTATTGTGGATTTGAGCAAAACTGGCGATGTGAGTTTCACGCAACAGTTGATTGACCAAGTCGCCGCCGTTACGTCGTTGCCCGGTTATCGCGGCGTCAAGGACGCACGCACCTGGGGCGGCGATGGCCTCTATTTGCCCACGCATGTCCCCACCGCGACTTATGCGCACCTCGAAGCCGCGTTTATGGACTCGTATTACGACCGCGACAATGTGATCGATCCAAAATTGGCGTACATTGCCGGCGGCATCTACAACGGCATCATCGCGCATCTGGAATTGACGGCGTGTGTCCCGTTCAGCGGCACGGTGGTCAACGATGTGCCCGTGACACGGCGGACGGGGCTGGGACAGGGCGTAGCGTACACCGCGCAGGGCGTCAACCCCGTCACCGGCAACCAGTTCCAGTGGTTCCGCGACCTGTTTGTGCCGGGCGCGGGCCTTAACGTGGACCTGGTCCGCTATTACAACTCGCTCTCGAATGAAGTCGGCCTGTTCGGCAAGGGCTGGTCGAGCCTGTACGATATGCGCATAGAGTTTGAGGATGGGAAAGCACTGGTCAAATACGCCGATGGGCGCTGGGGCAAGTTCACGCCGGGCGCGGATGGCTATGAAGCCGAGCCGGGCGTCTTTGACGTGCTGACAGCGGAAGGGGACGGCTATGTCCTCACCACACCGGAGCAGATCCGCTTCGAGTTCGACGGCGCGGGCGTGTTGCAGGCGATTCGCAACGAGGACGGCCAGGCGCTCACGCTGGTCTATGCCGGCGGCGCGCTGGATGCGATTGTGGACGCCAGCGGGCGCGTCTTCGACGTGGCGACCAACGGCAACGGCCTGGTCACGAGCATCACCGACCCTGCCGGGCGCGTGGTTACGTACACCTACGGTGTGCAAAGCCTGGAACGCACCGCCTATCTACAGCAATTGCGCGGCCTGCAGGCAGCGACGGCGGGCACGGATTTGCTGGCGATGACCAACGCCAACGGCGGCACCACGAATTACGCCTACGATGCGGCCGGCGGCTATCTCAGCCGTGTCTCCGATCCGATGGGCATCACCTATCTGGAGAACCAGTACACGCCCGATGGCAAAGTTGCCAGTCAGAAAAACGGCAACCAGGATGAAGGCAAGTGGGACTATGACCTGGAAGCCATGAAAGCCACGTTCACCGACAACGAGGGGAACAAGACCGTTTACTATTTCGACAGCAAATATCGCGTCATCAAGGAAGAGGACGAATACGGTTACACCGTCGAGTACGAGTACGACGACAACGACAACATCACCATGCGCAAAGACAAGCGCGGCAACGTCTGGCGCTATACCTATGACGAGCGCGGCAATATGCTCACGCAGAGCGATCCACTGGATCAGTGGTCGCTGTATGACCGCGACGTGACCACCTGGACGTATGACGACAAGAATAATCCCACCAGTATGACGGACGCGCTCGGCAACACCTGGACTTACGAGTATAACGACAAGGGCAATCCTATCCACGTCGTTGAGCCGAACGGCGCGGAGACCTTTGCCGAATACGACAGCAAGGGTCAGATGACCAAGCTGACCGACGCCGAGGGGCGTGTGACCACGTTTGCCTACGACGAGCATGGCAACCGCACCGAGACGCACTATGCCGACGGTGGCTGGACGAAATCCACTTATGACGACGCCGGGCACGAACTCACGCGCACCGAATGTCTCAACCCGCCGGCGTGCAGCGAGACGCGCGTCACGACCAACGAGTACGACAAGAACGGCAACGTCATCAAGACCGTTGATCCCGAAGGCGCGGTCACACGCTTCGAGTACGACAAGAACAACATGCTCGTCAAGAAGATTGACCGACGTGGCGGCGTGTGGACGTGGGAATACGACGATGAACTCAATCCTACAAAGGAAACGAATCCGCTTGGGTACGTCACCACGCACACCTACAACAAAATGAGCAAGCGCCTTAGCACGACCGATGCCGAAGGGCGCACGACTTTCTTTGAATATGACAAACTTTACCGGATGGTCCAAGTCACCGATCCGGCCAAGAACGTCTACACCTACGAATACGATCCCAATGGCAACCTGCTCACGCTCACCGATCCGTTGAACTACCGGACGCGCTTTGTCTACGACGCCGTCAACCGCCGTAAATTCGTCCACGACGCGCTCGGCGGGACGACCGAGTACTGCTACGACCCGCTTGACCGTATCGTGCGGGCGTTCGATCCGCGCCGCGCCGAGGTGCAGTTGACCTACGACAGTGTGGGCAATCAGATTGAGGTCATAGACCCGCTCGGCAACCGCATGACGCTTGGCTACGACAAAGTGCATAACGTCACGCGCCAGACCGTCGGCATCCCCTCGGATGGCGGCGAAGCCGACGGCGCGACGACGACGATGGTGTACGACGCGCGCAACCGGGTCATCGCCCGCACCGATCCCTTGAGCCGCACGACGCGCACCGAATACGACGGCGTGGGCAACGTGGTCAAGCTGACCGATCCGCTGGGATTTGCCACCACCTTTGTCTACAACAAGAATGGCTGGATGACGACGATGACGGACGCGCTGGGCGGCATCACGCGCTACGAATACGATGCCGAAGGTGCGACGACGGCGATGGTGGACGCCAACGGCCACCGCACTGTTTACACCTACGACCTGGTCGGGCAACTGCTCTCGGTGACGGATCCGCTGAATCAAAGCACGACCTTTGAGTATGACAAGGTCGGCAATCAAACCCAAGTCACCAACGCCCGCGGGCAGACGACGACCTACGTATACAATGCCCTGAACCTGCTCGTCAAAGAAACCGATCCTCTGGCCCACGTGACGACCTACGAGTATGACCAGCTCCGCCGCATGACGGCGCGCACGGATGCCGAAGGCAAGACCACGCGTTACGGCTACAATGCACTTGGCTGGCTGACCAGCGTGACCGACGCCCTCAATCAGGTCACAAAGTATGAATACGACGCAGTCGGCAACCGCACGGCCATCATTGACGCCAACGGCATCCGCACGACCTTTGAGTACAACTTCCTCGACCAGCTCAAGCGCGAAATCAACCCGTTGGGGAAGACCTGGGAATACAGCTACGACGCGCGCGGCAACATGGTGCGCCGCGTGGACGGCAAGTGGCAGGCGACGTACTACGAATATGACAAGGCCAATCAACTGGTGGCGACGGTGTACGGCGAAGGGGCTGCCATGTCTGCCGTGATGTTTGAATATGACGCCAACGGCAACGAGATCGCCATGCACGACTGGAACGGCGATTGGACGTACACCTACGACGCCCTCAACCGTCGCCTGAGCGCCACGGACTACCAGGGCCGCACGTTGCGCTGGGAATACGACGCCGTGGGCAACCGCACCGCGATGATTTACCCGGACGGTGAACGGGTGGAGATGGCCTACGATGCCGCCGACCAGCTTGAGACCCTGACCGACTTCGCCGGCCGCGCCCACACCTGGGACTACGACCCGCTCGGCTACATCCAGGCGCAGGTTAACCCCAACCACACGCGGGCGGATTACGCCTACGACGCCGCCGGCCGGCTGACGAGCCTCACGAACACCGGCGCGGGCGGCGCAGTCATTGCGAGCTACGCCTACATCCTCGACGCCGTGGGCAACCGCGTCCAGACCGCCGAGCAGCGCGGGCCGGAAAGCGTCACACGCAGCTACGAATACGACGACCTCTACCGCCTGACGCGCGCTCGGACGAACACGGGCCAGGATATGCGTTACGTCTACGACCCGGTGGGCAATCGCCTGCAAAAAGTGGGCGTGCCGGAAGCCGCCGCCGGCAAACCCGCCATCCCCGAAGATACCGCCTATACCTTTAATGCCCTCAACGCCATGCTCACCGCCGGGCCGACCGCCTTCGACTACGACGCCAACGGCAACCGCATCCGCAAGACCGAGCCGCTCACGGCCAGCGCCTACCTCAGCGCCGCGCTGACCCTGGGCTGGGAAGTCACTGGCACGGTCACGATGGATTACATCTATGACTACGAAAATCGTCTTACCAACGTTTACGAAACCGTAGTCTACACCGCTCCAAAAGTCTTCGGCTCTGTGGCCTTGCCCGTGCAATACATCAGCCCGACGATGAAGGCCGAGTACGTCTACGACGGCTATGGCCGCCGCGTCGAAAAGCGCGTCACCACCTACATCACCGCCACCGGCGTCCTGACCGCCCCCGCCGTCTTTACCCGCGAGTACATCTTTGACGGCCTCGACCCCGTCGCGGAAGTTGAATACACCGGCGCGAGCGTCACCCCGACCGTGCAGAGCGCGTACCTCTACGGCAATGGGCGCATGGTGCAACTCATCCGCACCGAGGACGTGACCACGACGACCTACTGGTATCACTACGACGGCCTGGGCAGCGTCGTAGCCCTCACGGACGAATCCGGCGCGGACGTGTGCCAGTGGAAGTATGACGAGTATGGGAACCCGTTGCAGGATTGCCCGGCGTTGAATCATTATACGTATACCGGGCAGGAGTATGATGCGGAGACGGGGTTGACACATTTCTTCGCGCGGTATTATGATGCGGAAACGGGGGTGTGGATAACGCAAGATGATTATAGAGGAGACAAACTCCATCCACTTACTCTTAATCGATACATATATGTACACAATAATCCCACTACTTATATTGATTCCTATGGAAATTTTGCCTGGATACCTTTTATAGTTACTTTTGTGGTTATAACAGTTTTATTTACAAAACCAGTTCTTGCACCTGAAAGTGTTGAAAACGCAGCGCAATTGCAGCAACAGGCCGAAGAAGAAAAAGCAGAACGGGATAAAGCAGCGTTGGACATTGGTGCCCGGATTATTTTTGAACCATATGATTGGTATGCTACTACAAAAGATTGTCTCAATGGGGAATGCTCTGCCTTAGATTTGCTGACATTTCTTCCTTTGATACCTGGAGGGGGAAGTAAAGCAGACGATGTAATTAAGTCTATGAACAAAGGGATTGACAAGGCGGATGACTTTAGGGATAGTTCCAAAGCTTTGAATATCTACGATGGTATTTATGACACATCTAAAAAAGCTGATGATCTTCTAGACCCAAATACTTGGCAAGAAGCAGAAAAGATGTTATCTGAGTATTTAAATGTTCCTAAAAATACCACATCATATCTGGTTGAGGGGATGTCAAAAAGTAGAATTCCTGATTTTGTTACAGATTCATTTATTGCCGACTCGAAGTTTTACAAGGTCAGTGATCTGTCACAGACCGAACAGCTAAGAGATTTTGTAAGACTGGCTAAAGATCAAAATAAACCATTGTATATATATGTGAGCAAACAAACCCATGTTACTGAACCTGCGCTGGATCTAATTAGGAGTACAGGTGGTGACGTAATAGTCAAGTTTGAATGAGGGAAAAATTATGGAGATAAAACTGGTAATGTATTCAACAGTTCCTTGGGACAACAGATTGGGAAATCTGGTAGCGCTGCTTGCCAATCATTCTGAGTTTCTGCCAGATACTTGGGGTATTACGGAGAAGGGGCGACATCCATTTGATATTACTGATGAAGCGAATATTGAAAAGCTATGGATCGAGAAGAAAGGGATTCTTTTTAAGAAGAAAAAACCACGTTTGTGGATTTCTGTAGAGTGGTGGCCCAATGCTAAATCTCCTGGACGTTTTAGTATGGGAATTACAGACAATTATTTCCGCGATCAGGAACATGTTAAGTATTTCTTGGATTTTGCCAAAGATATATTTCGTTGGGGAGAGATGGTATATGGTTTCTCTTGCCATAGAGAGGATTACGAGCATAAGAATGTCTTATCGCAACCATCCATAATTAATGGAAAACTCGTTACTACGGTAGAGTTTAATATACAGGGGTGTTTACCAGCTATATACTGGGCTAA
Organism: Chloroflexota bacterium; assembly: GCA_019873725.1. Lineage (GTDB taxonomy): Bacteria > Chloroflexota > Anaerolineae > B4-G1 > SLSP01 > DSWT01. The sequence continues at coordinate 20,271 of JAIOAS010000045.1, forward strand.
CTTCTTCGGCCATAGATACGTAGAGTGGTTCAGTATTGATGTACTTCAATCTGCCCCATGTTATGTGGAAACAATTAATGACGTGGGTATCTTACTATTAAGCTCTGCTTCACCACTGGATTTTGCAGAAGGTACGACAAGATTAACAGAAGGTGCAATGCTTGACCATATCGGTCGAGATTCATTTTTTGATAAGAATAATCCAACAAAACCATGCAAAACTCCTTTCAATATCTGTAGTGCCTTAATTTAACTTTTGAGTGCTATATTTTTAAGGAATAAAATGCTCTGTGCGTATCTTGAGCCTATTGCTTCTCTACACCCAATCCCTGTCCGCGCTCATACTGCTCGTCTCTGGAACCGGCGATATCGTACAACGCGGAATCGCTGGAACGCGACCTGGCGGTCACATTGCTGGTCGAGCTGCGCGTTTTATGGGAGAATGTCTCCAGCTTGCGCCTGTTTGAAGACGTGCGCTACGGGCAATGGGGCTTGATTCTGTGGTCACCGGAGCAGGTGGTAGATGCTCACCGCAAACACGTTAAGGGAAGAGAGCAGGATTTTCGGCCGGGGGATGTCATCCTGGGGGAATTTCTGGGGGACTCGGACCTGCTCGTGCTCCGGTGCGATCCAGAGGCAGAGGACTATGGGAGCGTGCTGATTGCTTTGCCCATAGACCCCCGCGCCGAATGGTATCGGGTGGGCACATCGCTCCTGGGGTTTTTGATGAAGTTTGTGGAAGCGCAAGGCGAGAAGTTTTGGGAGAAAAGGCAATGAGGGATGCTCTGCGATCTCTGTGTCTCGGCAGTGATAGAAAAGAGATTATACCGCCGAGGCGCGGAGGGCGCAGAGGAAGAAAAAGTTCGGCGAACTTTGCGTCTCTGCGGTGCAAAAACAAGGATGGAAACCCAATGATGCGTCTCTTAAATTTATTGCTCACCCTCGCGCTATCCTTCGCCGCGTTTCTACTGCTCGCCTGGGGCATCGCCGCCGCGCCGTCCACGCGCTACGTTGCGCCGGGCGCCAACTGCGCGGGCGCGACGCCGTGCTATGCCACACTCCAGGCTGCGATTAACGCGGCGCAGACGGGCGACGAAATTCGCGTGGCGCAGGGGGTGTATACGGACGTGACTGCCTTCCCTTATGCCCTGGGCGGCTGGACACAAACGATTACCCAGGTGCTGTTCATCGATAAAAGCCTCACCGTGCGCGGCGGCTACACCATCACCGATTGGACGACGGCGCAGCCGCTCAGCTATCCCACCGTCATTGACCCGCGGGGGCGCGGGCGCGGCGGCGTGATCAGCGCGCCGGACTTTAACATGCCGATTACCGTAACGCTGGAAGGGCTGGTCCTTGCCAACGGCTACGCACAGGGCAGCGGCGGCGGCCTCTATGTGGAGGGCGCCAGTGTGGTCATCAGCGACTGTTATATTCACCATAATCACGGCGGTTCGCTCGCCGGCGGGATGTATCTCGGCGGCCATACGCTGACGTTGACGCGCAATCGCATCGAAAACAACACCGGCGATGGTCACGGGGTAGTTGTGGATATGGGCTTCCCAACGCTCTCCGGCAACTTTATCACGTCCAACACCAACGGACTGCTGCTGTGGAACAACCGCGCGACGTTGATCAACAACGTCATCGCCGCCAACGCGGAAGCAGGGCTTACTGTCATTGGCAGCGCGGTGCAGGCGTGGCACATGACTGTGGCCGATAACGGCGAAGTCGGCGTGTGGGCGCAGAACTCCGGGCAAGGCCCTGCACATCTGGCAATGACCAACACGATCCTGAGCGGGCCAGGTGTGGGCGTGCGCGCGCTTGGATATCCTGAGAACCCCACCGTCGTGCAATTAACTGCGACGCTGTGGTATAACCTCACAGATACACAGATCGGGGATGTCGGCGGGCAGGTCATCCGCAGCCGTGACTTCACCGGCGATCCGGCCTTTGCAGGCGCGGCTGACTATCGCCTGACCGCCGCATCCCCGGCGCGCAACCGAGGCGTACCGGCAGGCGTGGCGTTCGACATCCTTGGCGTCCGGCGTGATCCGCTGCCCGACCTGGGCGCGTATGAGTATGATGATCCGGGGAGCATCCGGCAGGTGTATTTGCCGTTGGTACGGCGGTGAAACAAAACGCCCCGCTTTAGTGGGTGGGCGTAGAGTACCTTAAAATCTAACGCCAATTGCTCAAATACTCAAACTGATTGCGCATCTCTTCAGCAGAACGCGCTGCCAGCAGTTTGAGCAGACGGCGCACTACAATGCCGGTTTCCAGTTGATCGGAAACGACAATCCCGGCGTGCGGCCTTCCGGCGTTCAGCCAGGCTTTGTGTAGCCGCGCAAAATCGCCGCGATTGAAGGTAAAAATCGTCCGCGCTTGGGCGGATGCGTAAGCTAATTGCTCTTCATCCGAGCTGCCCATTAGATCGGCCTCGGCCACGGTGACAACATCAACTTGCCGGGCGCGTAAGGCGCGGAGTAAGCTGGCGCGCATCGAGTCCTCATCCAGGTAGAGCCGAATCGGAGAATGCATATCATGCCTCAGTTTCACGCATCAAGACGTTTTCGGCATCGGCCTGGATGTCGGCCTCAATTTCTTCGGTGTGCAGGTGATAGTAAGCCAGCGCCGCGTAGATTTGCGCCAGCGTCAAGGGCAGTTCGCCGGCAATCTCTTCCGCCGACAGCCCAAGTTTGTAGAGTCCGGCAATGGTGCGCACCGTTGTTCCGGTGCCGGCAATGATGGGGCGCCCGCCGCGCAGCGCCGGATTGGTAATAATCATCGCGCCCTGTGCGCCGGCATTGACCCATTGTTCTAACATCGCCTGGGGGCTGCATTGGGCGCGGGTTGCCAGGTCTTGGAACCGACTGTAAAGATTGGCTGGAATTTTTAAGGTTGTGGCTGAAACGTTCATTTTAATACCTCAAGCATCACTGTACTTTATCAAGCATGACTGAAGACGCAGCTATCGATACAAATGCGCATATTCCGCCTCGAAGATCTCTTGACGAGTCTTGCGCATGTGCTCGACAATTTCTTCTTTCGTCGTTCCGACGCTCAAGCCACCCTCTTCCTGGACTACCCGGCACAAATCATCCCAGGCGTGCATCCAGGCCTGTTGTTCGGACGTTTGCTTTGTCCAACGCCGTAGCATCTCGACCAGATCTAGCTTCGCTTCGTCGGCTAACGATTGTAAGTCCGCGTAAACTTGCGCGGGAAGTTCGAGTGTGATTGTAGGTGTATTCATAACGCACCTCCATAACATATTGGAAGAATTCGATTACTTATAGTATACCACGTATCTTAATGGATAAAGGAGTGGATCATGAAACGATGGCCGATTCTATTCAGCATGGCGCTCGCGTGGCTGTTGTTTGGCGTTTTCTCCGGTGGATTGCGGTTGGCTGCCGCCCCCGCCGATCTCGCCCCCGGCGGCCTGGTCATCCCGCTCGGCGCGCGGCAGGCGGATGTGCGCGCGGCGTACCGGTTGCCGCTGGCGCGCCTGTACGCCGGCGGACGCCTGCACCGTCTGGCGCAGAGCGACGCGCTGACCGGTACGGCGCTGCCCGGCGATTTGTACACCCCGCCGGGCGAGGGCGCGACGCCTCCTTATCCTTACACAGCCTACGAGTTGGCGGGGACGCTGCCGCTCTCACGCGCCTACGCGCTGTTTCCGGGGCGCGTGGCCGTGCTGCGTTCGACCGTCACCGTGCCGGTGGAGATTGACGACGGCTACGTGATGGCGATGTGGGAACTGGCCGACATCCGCCAGGTGCTGGAAGGCTACCTGCTCAACGCCGTCCCCTACAGTGTGCTGACTGAAGCGGACGCCGCCGCGCGCCTGGCCGACTACGACTTGCTCATCATCCCCGCCTTTCGCAGCGACGCCCGCGAGGCCGTGCGCACCCGTTTGGCCGAAACCGGCGCGCTGGATGCCATCGCGGCGTTTGTGGGGGCAGGCGGTACCCTTTACGCGCAAGGCTCCGGCCTGTGGCTTGCGGAACAGGCCGGTGTGCTGCCCGAAGGCACGGTCAACCTCGATGCGCCCATCCAACTGCGCGCCGAAGACGCTTTCGTCAACCAGGGCCGGCTCACCGTTGTACAACCCGATTCGCCGCTGGCCTGGTCGTGGCTCACCGATAGCCTTTACATCCTCGACGATCCGACGTTACTACCCGGCGGGGCTTTGGAAGTGATTGCCGAACTCAATAACGCCGAGGACAGCGCGGTTCCGGCCATCGTCCGCGCGTTCTATGGTTTGGGCCAGGTCATCGGCATCGTCGGCCATCCCACCGACGCGACCCGCCGCGCGCAACTGCCGCTCTTTATGGATGCTCTGCTCACTGCCCTCTCCGGGCGGGCCGATTTCTACGGCGATGCCATCCAGACCTGGAACCCCGCCTACGATTTGCACACCTTCCCCGCTTACGAAAGCGTTCCCGTGAGTGCGACGTTGGTGGTCGAGAATCTGTGGGACGAGCCGCTTGGTAACGCCACCGTCATCGAGACCGTTGCGGCGGGATATACGGTGACGGGCACGCTCTCGCCGGCGCCTGCGCTGACCTACACCACCGCCGCCGGTGAGACAGTCATCGTTTGGGAATTGGGCGACCTGGCCCCCCACGCCGTCGTCACGCTCACCTACCAGGCGCAATCCGACCCGCAGACGCTGGCGGCGGGCGTCGGGACGTTTGCGACCGGTGAATTGCATTACACCGATCTCGACGGGCGGCCCGTCACGGCGCGCCACCGCCCCTTCGTCCTCACCGCGCTGATGGCGGCCCGGCTCGTCGGCGACCGCGACATCGAGGGCGACCGCTACTTCCTCATCCCCGATGACGGCGTCTATCTCGATGTGGCTCTGCCGTTGGAAAACAAGGAGGAGACGCTGGCTGTCTCCTTACGGATGACCGATGTTGTGATCCTGCTCGCGCCCATTGTGGACATCGAAAATCAGCACGTCATCCTCAACGCCAACGACGGCGAGACGATCTGGATCAA